>MWEJ01000122.1 GCA_002071025.1 Verrucomicrobia bacterium ADurb.Bin070
GCTCGTCATTGATCACCATGCCGCGCCAGACATACGCCGAATAGAGGTCTGCGGTCATCTCAAACGAGAGCGGACCGGAATCCGTCGCCTCGTCAGCCCGTAACATGCACGTCCAACACATTAACACCACTGCCCATCCGATGAGTCGTTTCATTTCACTCGTCCTTGTTGTTGCCCGCCGAAACAAACAGCGGATATGCGTCTCTTCGCAGAGAGAGTGCCAACCGCACCGTTCGCTTGACATTCACACGAATTTTTAAAATTACCCTTTAAAAACAGGTCATATCAATCATTCAACATTGTCAGTCTGCGAAGCGAAAATACAAATTGGCAAGACAGTTCTGACATTCTTGTGACGTTAAGACGTGTTTTTACAGAAGAATATTTTTCAATCATCTAAAAACAACCCTCACACGAAGTGATTGTTGAGATATTTGCCTGTACGGCGCAGTTGGCATTGCCGGTGCTAAGAGACAGACAACGCCTGACAGGTACAGGCATGACAAACAAAAGAGGATGACGATGCAAACTCCAAAGAGAATACCGATACTCCCCCTGCTCGCGCTGGCGGGCGTGGGAATCGCGGCGACGGGCTGGGCACAGGATGCTGTACCCGGCGCTTCTGAAAGTTGGAAGGCGGCGATGAGCAACATGCGGGTCGCGACGGACACCGTGTGGGTCATCGTCGCGGGCATGCTGGTGTTCTGGATGAACGCGGGCTTCGCCTTGGTGGAGAGCGGTCTCTGCCGTGCCAAGAACTGCGTCAACATCCTGGCGAAAAACTTCGTCGTGTTCGCGCTCGCCACGTTCTCGTTCTGGGCGGTGGGCTGGGGCCTCATGTTCGGAGACGGCACGCCATGGATCGGCCTGAAAGGGCTGTTCTTCCTGAGCGGGGCGGACAACTCTCCGGCGTTGGGAGCTGCGTACGCGGCGATGAATCCGTTTTCATCCGCCACCTACGAAGGCGTCTACTCGGCGATCAACTGGACACCGGTTCCGTTGGCTGCCAAGTTCTTCTTCCAGCTCGTCTTCGCCGGCACAGCCGCGACGATTGTCTCGGGCGCGGTGGCGGAACGCGTGAAATTCATGTCGTTCATCGTCTTCAGTGTCCTGCTCGTCGCGCTGATGTACCCGGTCAGCGGCCACTGGATCTGGGGCGGCGGCGTCTTGGCCGCGGCGCAAGCGGGTGAAGGCCTGAACGCTTTCTTCCACAGCTTCCGCGATTTTGCGGGCTCGACGGTAGTCCACTCCGTGGGCGGATGGGCAGCGTTGACCGGTGCGTTGATCCTCGGGCCGCGTATCGAAAAGTTCCGTCGCAACGGGACCATCCGGCCGGTCATGGGCCACAACATGAGCAGCGTGGCGCTGGGCGTTCTGATCCTGTGGCTCGGCTGGTTCGGGTTCAACCCCGGCTCCACCATGTCAGCAGGTGACGGCTCCGCGATCTCGCACGTGCTGGTCGCCACCAATCTGGGCGCGGTCATGGCGACACTGAGCGCCACCGTTACCGCTTGGCTGCTGCTTAAAAAGCCCGATCTCAGCATGATTCTCAACGGCTGTCTGGCCGGGCTGGTGGCGGTCACCGCGCCGTGCGGGTTCGTGTCCTTCGCCTCCGCCGCCGTGATCGGCACCGTGGCCGGCGTGCTCGTGGTGCTGAGCGTGCTGTTCTTCGACCGCATGCGTATCGATGATCCCGTCGGCGCGCTGTCCGTGCATCTGGTGAACGGCGTGTGGGGGACGTTGGCGCTCGGACTCTTTTACGACGACGCGATCGCCACCAACGTGGCGGGGCTCGCCACCGGCCTCGGACGCGCCGCGCAGTTCGCGCAGCAGGCCAAGGGCGTCGTGCTCGTAGGCCTCTTCACCGTGATCGTTTCAGCCGTGATCTGGCTGGCAATCAAGGCGCTGATGGGGCTGCGTGTAACCCGCGAGGAGGAGTTGGGCGGACTGGACATCGGCGAGCACGGCAACGAGGCCTACCCGGACTTCCAGGGATTTCTGACCAAGTAACCTGTCAAGGAGAACGATTATGAAACTGATCATTGCAGTGATCCAACCCGACAAACTCTCGGATGTCAAAGAGGCGCTGACAGACGCCGGCGTCACCAAGATGACCGCCGCCAACGTGATCGGCTGCGGCCAGCAGATGGGCTACACGGAAAAGTACCGCGGCATCCGCAAGGAGATCAACCTGCTCAAAAAGGTTGAACTGCGGATCGCGGTCAATGAAGATTATGTCAAACCGACGGTGGACGCGATCATCCAAGGCGCGCGCACCGGACAGATCGGCGACGGCAAGATCTTCATCCTCGACCTGCCGGAATGCATCCGCATCCGCACCGGCGAACGGGGAACCGAAGCGATCGGCTGAGAATCAACTGGGTTAAATTTTAACCCTAAGGACACGTGATGAACGGGTGCGGCTCGGTATCGAAAAGCCGAATCGCACCCGTTTTTTTCTTGCACGGACAGGAGGACGGGCATTCCTGCCTGCCCTCGGCACCACCGGCACTCCCGGCACTGCCGGTACGCCCGAACCTACCGACTCACTTGAACGTTGGGCGTTGAGCGGCGGGCTTGCCTACTTCTTGCGGAGCCCCGCCTGCGTGTGATCCCACGCTTTGAAGCCGAGCGCAAAGGCCGGGGATTCCGGCTTGAGACGGAAGTCGCACGCATCGGCGTTTTCGAAGAGCGGATCGGCGTACCGGCCGCCGACCTCCTTGCCGCATGTCTGCCACGCGTCCCACGCGAGGCTGTCGAGTTCCGGCTTGCCCGAGTAATCGTACCAAAGGTTGCCGGCCCAGATCCCGCCCACGCCGCGCGGCCCGCGCCCGACGAGCGGTCCCTCGCGCACCACGACAACGTTGTTCACAAAGTGCAACGTGCAGGGGACGTCCTGCACCACCTGGCGCGCCATACGTACCGCGCCGAGCTTCTTGTTCCATGCGAAGACGTTATTGCGGATGATACAGCCCGCGCCGTAGTGCTGGTGGAAACCGCCGTCCGTCGTGTTCCAGCACAGGTTGCGTTCCATCACGATGCCCTCGGACCCCTCGTCCGTATACAGCGCCCACCCGCCGTAAGAATAGGCCCACACGTCATGGATCACGTTGTCGTGCACCGTCGTGCCGTAGCTCGTGCCGAGCGTGTAGACGCCGCCCATGTCACTCATGATGCCCTTGCCGAGGTCATATATCTTGTTGAACGCGACCTCGTTGCGCTGCGCGACACTGCCTTGAAAGCCCCACGTCCACCCCACGGAGACGCCCGTGTAGTAGAAGTCGTAAATCTCGCAGTGCGTCACCTTCGAGTCAGACACATGCGTCAGCGCCACACCCGTGCCCTCGGGGTTGAACAGGCCGCCCTTGCGGATCACGCAGTTGTCGATCACGTTGAACGCGGTCGAACGCGGCGCGAGCGTCTTGATCACCCGGCGTTTGAGGGTCTCGCCCTTTGCGACGTGACCGTTCGAAGCGCCCATCCAGACGCCGCCCGCGCCCAGATCCTCGATCGTGCAGTTGGCGATCCGATTCGACACGCACCCGTCGTTGAAACGCAACGCATAATTGCCCGTGTGCGCGATGACGCAGGTGTCCCACGTGACGCGGTGCGCGCCCTCGGCGGTCACGAGACCGTCCGACCCGCTGGCCGCCTGGTGCTGCCAGCTTTCCGTCGGCCCGTTCACGGGCGCCCCGTCCGTCGGCGGGGCGTCGCTGTACGCGAACGTCAGGTTGCGGAACGCGATGTCGTGCACGAATTCGCCTTTGTCCGGATTGCCTTTAATCGCGATCAACTGGCTCAGCTTGGCGCTCGGCGCGATCACGACAGCCGTCTCGATGGCCTCGCCCGCCATCGGCCGATAGCGCACACGGCCCGCCTTCGCGTCATAAAACCACTCGCCCGGCGCGTCGAACGCGCTCCGCACGTTCTCGAAAGAAACGAGAGTCTCACGCGCGTTCCAGATCGACCACCCGCTCCACCCTCGCGGGGTCCAAGTCTCGACCGTCATCGTAGCGGGATCGAACGCACGCAGAATGCGGCGCGCCGTACTCCACTTGTGCACCACGCACATCTGCGCGTACGGAAACTCGTCGGCAGGGATCTTCCCGAGCGCCGCGGCGAGCGCGTTCGTCAACGTGGCGCGCTCGACGTACGAGGCCTTGCCGGCCGCGTTGGTGACCGCAGTGATGTTCGGTTTCACGAGATTGAAATAACTCGCCGTTCCCTGACCGCCGTTCGGCAGACGGGCACGCTCCGCGCGACGCCCGTTGACCCACAACTGCTCGAAATAGGCGGGCTTCCCGCCGGGTGCCGTCGGGATCGGCGCGGACCACGTGCCGTCCGCCTCGGCGGTCCATCCCGTGACCACGCCGCCGCCGGAAATCGTCGCGCCCTCACCCTCGCCCGCCCAGGTGACCGGCGCCTGCGGCGTGCCGGAATCGGCCGGCGTCAACGTGAGCGTCTCCGTGAGCGCATAGATGCCGGGCTTCACGACCACCGTCCACGCCTCTTGATTCCCCTGCGCCTTCGCCGCGCGGATGTGTTCCAGCGCGGCTTTCGGCGTCAGGCCGTCCGGAGCGACCACCACCTGGCCCGCGTGAACAACGGCCGACACAGCCAATAACCCGAAGATAACGCCCGCAAAACAAGTCCTGCTCCCCATTTTCACCTCCCGTACACGTTGTAATGCCATGCTTAGTAACAAAAATGGCGGCTCCCGTCTAGCTTATTGCCAAACCCTCACAGGCAAGCTCAAAGATTAAATCCTATGCACCGGCTTGACAGATTGATAACGATGCCGTACGTTATTACGTACGAAAGGAAATGGCTTATGACAACACTCACGGCCACAGAGGCTCGAAAGTCCTTGTATGGACTTTTGGATGACGTGGCGGCCTCTCACATGAGCGTCCAGATAACGGGAAAAAGGAACTCCGCTGTCCTTGTATCCATGGACGACTGGCAGGCCATCCAGGAGACTTTGTTCCTCACGTCGATTCCCGGAATGAGGGAGTCCATTCAGTCGGGGATGAGGACTCCAGTCGGCAAATGCGACAAGGAGCTGAAATGGTGAACTGGACGCTTGTCTTCACCAAGCAGGCCCAGAAAGATGCAAAGAAGCTCCGGGCTTCGGGTTTGAAACCACAGGCAGAACGTCTTCTCGCGATACTTGAGAAAGATCCGTTTCAGAAACCGCCTCCCTATGAGAAACTCGTCGGCGATCTGTCCGGCGCGTATTCCAGACGCATCAATATCCAACATCGGCTTGTGTATCAGGTGCTGGCTGACGTTAAGACCGTCAAGGTCATCCGGCTCTGGACACACTATGAATGATGACGGACAGAGCCGAACTTGAAAATTGAGGCCGAAAAAATTTTAGCGCATTTGGGTGTCAGCACGACAGAGGCGATTACCATGTTTTTTCTGTCAGATTAGACTGCGCAAAGAATTCCCCTTTCCCGTAGAAATGCCCAATGACACCACAAGGCACACATTTGATGCGACCGACAGCGGAAAAGAATTGCACGCATACGAAAATGTGGATGAGATGTTCAAGGCAATCGACAAATTCTGAAACTCAAAACCACAACCCGGTTTGAGAAAGATGAGGCTTTTGCCCCCCCCCGGACGCTGCGCCTGACGGCTTGCGTCCTGGGCGTTTTGCAAGAGCCTCTTTTGTGTGATTCAGTTTAGTAGAGACTCCTCAATACGTTCAATGCTCAACGTCCGACTCTCATTTTACCTCAAGTTATAAACATTGGGAGACACCTTGTTTGCGACGCCAGCAACCCAACAGAAAGGCTTAAAAAAGCCGAACGGCAACGTATCGCGTCTTTAGACACCATTGTCTATGTGAGTGCTGTAAGTGCCTGGGAGATTGAAATCAAGCGCGGTCTTGGGAGGATTCACTTGCCAGACGACTGGTCCACGCATGTCGAGCAGCAAGGGTTTCTTTGGCTGCCCATTTTCTGAAAACATACGCGACAGCTCTCCTCATTGCCCGACATCCATCGCGATCCTTTCGACAGGATGCTGGTGGCCCAAGCGAAAGCAGATCAGATCACACTTAATCGATTATCTCCGGAACTGGCGCGCGGCCGTGACGAAGGCCGCGAAAAGCGGATGCGGCGCAACGGGGCCTGACTTGAATTCAGGATGGTATTGGCAGGCGACAAACCACGGATGGCCGCGCAGCTCGACCACTTCAACCAGATGGCCGTCCGGCGAAGCCCCGGACACCACCAGACCTCCCGCCTCCAGCCGTTCCCGATAAGCGGGATTGAATTCGTAGCGGTGACGGTGGCGCTCACGGATCTCCGCGCAGCCGTATGCCGCGCGCGCCTGCGTGTCCGGTTTCAGACAGCAGGGATACGCGCCGAGCCGCATCGTGCCGCCCATGTCGGTCACGTCGCGCTGCTCGTCCAGCAGCGAGATCACCGGATGCGGCGTGCCGGGCGCCAGCTCGGTGCTGTTGGCATCCTCCAAACCGCACACGTTACGAGAAAATTCGATAACGGCGCACTGCATGCCCAGGCAGATGCCGAAAAAGGGTATCTTCTGTTCGCGGGCATAGCGGATCGCGGCGATTTTGCCCTCCACCCCGCGGTGGCCGAAACCGCCCGGCACGAGCACGCCCTGCACACCGGCCAGTTTGGACGCCGCGCCGGATGCTTCGATCTCTTCCGACTCCAGCATGCGGACGTTCAGTTTCACGCCGGCCGCGACCGCGCCATGCGTGAGTGCCTCGTAAATGCTTTTGTACGCATCGCGCAGCGTGATGTATTTGCCCACCACCGCGATCTCGATCTCGCCGTTGGGCGGATTGAGCAAGCGCTCCAGCATGCCGTTCCACTCGTCCATGTCCGGGCTGCGGGGCGACAATTCCAACAGCTTGAGGATTTTGACATCGACCCCCTGTTTCTGAAGGTCGAGCGGCACCTCATAGATCGTGTGCGCCACGTCACACTCTTCGATCACGTGTTCCGGACGCACGCCGCAAAAGAGCGCGAGCTTAGCCCGGTGCTCGGCCATGAATGGCCGTTCGCACCGGCAGATGAGCAACTCGGGTACGATGCCGATCGAGCGCAAGATTCCGACCGACTGCTGGGAAGGCTTGGTCTTCATCTCGCCGGCCGCGCGGATGTACGGCACCAGCGTCAAATGGATGAACAGGCTGTTGCCGGGGCCGAGTTCATGATGGTATTGGCGGATCGCCTCCAAATAGGGCTGCGATTCAATGTCGCCGGCCGTCCCGCCGATCTCCGTGATCGCAATATCCGTCTGATCATCCTCAATTTCGCGGATCGCACGCTTGATCTCGTCTGTGACATGCGGAATGACCTGAACGGTCTTGCCCAAATACCCCCCCGCCCGTTCACGCGCGATCACGCTGCCGTAAATGCGTCCAGTCGTGTAATTGCTGTGTTGATCGCAAGGTATCCCGGTAAACCGCTCGTAATGGCCGAGGTCCAGATCGGTCTCCCGTCCGTCTTCGGTGACATACACCTCTCCATGCTGGTAAGGCGACATCGTTCCTGGATCGACATTCAGATAGGGGTCCAGTTTCTGCATGCGGATGCGGTATCCGCGCTGCTTGAGCAGCAGGCCAATCGAGGCCGCCGTCAAGCCTTTACCGAGCGACGATACGACACCGCCCGTCACAAAGATATGCTTACAACTCATGGCTCACTCCTTTGGGAAATGAATCGCAGTCTGTACAAACGCACGTTTTCATCTTAGCCAAGATTACGGGATTTTCAGGATTGTTTTGTCGCGGTCAGCGTTTGATTTGGGTCAAATCAATGCCTGCGCGGCACGGCAACCGGCTCGCGCCGCCCGTCAGCCACGCATCCACTGCGGCGGCGCAATCGCGTCCCTCCGCGATCGCCCACACAATCAGGGATTGTCCGCGATGCGAGTCGCCCGCGGCGAAGATGCCGGGTTTTTCTGTCATGAAATTTTTGCCGGTCTTGACCGTGCCGCGATCATCCACCGAAACGCCCAATCGCGCCAGGACATTGTCCGTCTCCGGCCCCAGGAAACCCAAGGCCAGAAAAACGAGGTCGGCATGCCATGTCTGCGCGGTTCCCGGGATTTCTTGCAGCCGCGGACGTGTGCCATTCTGCGTGGGGCGCACCCACTCGACATTCACGGTCTCCAGCGAACGCACACGCCCGCCATAGCCGCTGAACGATTTGGTCAGGATACTCCAGAAGCGGTCGCCCCCCTCTTTGTGCGACGAACTGGTCCGCAGTTTCATCGGCCAGAAGGGCCAGGGCTGATCCTCGGATCGCGCTTCCGGCGGCCGCGGCATCACTTCGAAACTGTGCACCTCGGTCGCGCCCTGCCGCAGCGCAGTGCCGACACAGTCGCTGCCGGTGTCGCCGCCGCCGATCACGATCACGCTCTTCCCTTTGGCGTTAATCCTGCCCCATTCCGGCGAACCGTCCGGATGCTCGCCCAGCAGCCGGTTCTGCTGCTGCAAGTACTCCAATGCAAAATGAATGCCGTTCAAGTCGCGCCCCGGAATCGGCAGGTCGCGTGGCCGTCCCGCACCGGTCGCGAGTACGACGGCGTCAAAAGCTTGCAGGGTTTCCAAGGAAGGATCGGCTTTCGTCATAAAAACGATGCCTTCCGCCTCCATGACCGCGAGCCTGCGGTCGATCACCCACTTCTCCAGTTTGAAATCCGGGATGCCGTAGCGCAGCAGCCCGCCCGGCCGCTCGCTTTTCTCAAACACCGTCACCGCATGGCCGGCGCGATTGAGTTGCTGCGCGGCGGCCAAGCCGGATGGCCCCGACCCGATCACCGCCACGCGCTTGCCCGTGCGCGCCGGCGGCGGCTGCGGTTGGACCCAACCGCTTTCGAACGCACGCTCGACGATCGCCTTTTCAATGGTCTGGATCGCGGTCGGTCCCTCGTGAATGCCCAGCACGCACGCCTCTTCACACAGGGCCGGGCACAGGCGTCCCGTGAACTCCGGAAAGTTGTTCGTCGCCGACAGCCGCTCCCACGCCAGCCGCCACTGGCCGCGATACAC
>MWEJ01000123.1 GCA_002071025.1 Verrucomicrobia bacterium ADurb.Bin070
TTCATCGTCAACAGTGTATACACGGTTCGTATCTACGTCAAGGGGGTGTTGGTTTCTTTCTCGCCCAACGTCAGCGACCACCAACACCCTGAGCCGAAGGCGAATGGGTGTTGGGTGTGTCGCTGTTGTTGTGCCTCAATTCATTTCCAGTTGCTTACTTCAAACGTTATAACGTGTATCAATTTAGCGCCATCCTTCCGTTCAAATGGTCTAACGAAAACTAAGCCATCTTCTGGAATCGCTCCCTCATAGATGATTTTTGACTCTGGCATGGAAGTGTTGATCGTATGGTTGATCGTATACTCGATCCTGATTTCATTAGTGCCCCGACGTCGGACGCCGAGAAAACCAGTACCAGTTCCTCCGCCGAGTAAATTGCCGTCAGCTTTAGAATATGACCATGTATCCGCAACTCTGGGCCACCCTGAAACTTGACGTAGGTGATCAACAAGTACACCTGTGTTGGTGACCGCACTTTTGACCAATGTAGCTATTTCTGTGGTTGTCACAGGCGCAACGGAATAACTGGAGCTCCCAATCTGGGTCCACTTCCCTGTCTGCACGTTTTCTAATGCATTTGGAGACAGCTCAAATACCCGATAACGAATATCTGCGCTTGCGGAACCACCGCTATTCGCGTTGCAGCCTGTCAAAGAGATTACTGCCCCGATATATGTCACTAGAACCATGAATTTGCTCATTTGTCTTCTCTCCGTGCACAACGTCGAGCACCACCGGCGGCGCAGCCGTTCGATGGTGCTCTGGTTCGGTGTTCCACTACTTCAGCGGCGATAAGATCCTTACGTACGGAATGGCGTGACCGATGCCAACACAGAAAAGGGTGAAACTTTCTGCCAAGAGCAAAGCAATGACTGCGTGCAGAAGTTCTTTGTTGCGATTTTTAAGAATGATAGCGGTTGCTAAGCCGATACTTGAGACAACAAGGAAAACGACGGGCCACAATGGGAACCTGACCAGCAGAGATGTGAAGGATGGAAGAGGTTGACCTTGGAGGTCAATCTCCCACTGCCGCATCATCAAGCGCGTGAATTGCGGGAAGAACCACATTAACCATGCGTTGGCGCACGTGATCAGTAGAAAATAGTATGTTGCTGACTTTTTCATCTTTCACCGAACGTAAGCGTTCAGGCTGGAGGCGCGCTTTGGCGCCGATAGCCTGCAACGCCTTGTTCGCCTTTATTTGTTTCCCAGAAAAAGCGGTTGCTTGCCCTTCAAAAAATCGGATATATGCGTAACTTCAATCCCGTAGGCTTGTGCTTTAGTAATTTTTCCCGTTACTGAATTCTTTGGTCCGCAATTCACGACCAAGTTCGTCTGTTTGGTAACAGAATCGCTTGGCAGGAATCCGTTGCAAACAGCCCACGGAAACAAAGTCTCATATCGGTCGACATTCTGGCCGTTTACGGTGAGATCATTCGTAAAACAAACTATCTTCAATTCCGGGACCACCTCTTTGATTATTGGGAAGAATCCACTAGAATTGAGGCCGAACAGCTTTGCGATTTCCTCTAAGTCCTTATACTCGTCCCACGAGATGTTATTGTCTTTGTAGTAATGCTTGACCAAGTCACTCAGCGCCGTCTTCAATTGTTGGACAGCGACCTTCTTTGCTATGCCAATTTCAGATAATCTGCGCATTTCATCTGAGTCAAATACACGGTCTTGGCATGCCTCTTCGATCAACTGATTGAATAGGGAAATGGTGGCAGTGTCAGTCTTGGTCCCCCAGCCATCGAACATTCGCAGGGTATGGGTCGTGCGCTTAGGGGGCTTTTGCGGAAACACTAGTTCCGGTTCACGAAGGACAATCTGTTTGTATTTATTAAGGTCAAATACTTCGACATCTAGTTTTGTTCTCTCTTTCATTTGAAGATCAAACAACTGCTTTAGCAGGATGACATCGTCATGTGCACGGTGCTTTTGCTCAAAACAGATGCCGCGACGGAGCAGGCACTCATCCAGTCTGTTTCCAGAACGGCCACGCTTCTTGCGCTCTGCGTTGCAAGTGCAAATGTACTTCAGTGGTTGCGGTTGAATTCCGGCACTTATAAATTCATGAAAAAGGAATTTTAGGTCGAATTCAATGTTGTGTCCCACAACTGTCTTGTCCTTTATCAGGTCATACACTTGCTGGGCAATTTCTGAAAACATGGGTTTGCCGGCAATCGCATCGCGGTCTATGCCGTTAATATCCGTGATATGGGCGGGAATCGGCTGTCCAACATCGACCAGGGTAGAAAATGTGTTGTCGTTGGAATCAGTTATACATATCTCCAAAATTCCACATCTATTCGTGTATAACCCTGTAGTCTCCAAATCTACGAACAATAATCGGCTAGTGTCTATGCCTGTGTTGCAGTTGAAAGAGAACAGGCCCTTGATAAAGTTAATAACCACTTTCAATCCCTTTCATATGGCGAACGTTGAGGTGAGGCTTCGACTGAGAGCGAGGAACGAGCGATCAGGCGATAGCTTCCACCTGTTTGTTGAAACAGATTTTATTTACTGTTTTTGTTTTTTTAGTGAGGGCACAAAATAGTTAGGGTCAGAACGCCATTTAGCCCCTCTACATGAACAATCCGAGTAAACACCGTGTGTTGTTTTTTGTGTGGTGATAGTTTCTTTTTTATGAACAGGGGGAACCGAGTGTAAGTCATTGGATGCTGGCTCAAAACCACCGTGATTTAATGCTTGGTTAATTTTGTTCACTTTGGTCCAGTTCAGCTTACTCATTTGTTTCTCCTGCTAATCTATTTGTGTGTCTTACTATCTACCAAACTCTGATTTGCAAACGGGGCAAATCTTTACATTCCTGTCTTCAACTTTATTTCCACACTCCGAACAGATAAATTTTTTTGATTGAGATGCTCCTGCAATTAAAAGTCCAACTCCAACAATTGATAAAATAGGATTGAAGTTCCATAAAAACAGCATGGCGAACCCAATTAATTCGAGTAAAAGTCCTGTCGCAGAAGTCTTACGCTTTTTGATTATTTTGGACATTGTTATTTCTCCTTTCAACGTCGCGCCTCAGCAGACCCGGATGGCGCGTCCGCGCGCCATTCGGGGTATGCTGCAGGCGTCTTGTTCGACATCCTCAGTCTGTTCCCTTTGTGGCCTTCTCGTACTCCTCCTTGTTGATCGTCGTGAGGGCCGGTCCCCACATGAGCTTGAACGCCACCGACGCCTTCTTCATCATCGGATTGTGAGTGTCCATGACCTTGAACGGAGAGACTTGTCCGGGCATGAGGGGATTGTATTCGATAATCGAGCTGTCAGAGGTGATGAAGCTGCCATCCTCTGCAAAGAAGCGCGCCACTGCCTCCACATTCTCCAGTTTCCGGCCGGAGATGTTGCCCACCTGGCCCTCGACTGTGACGTAACCGTACTCCTCGCTCCAGCGCCAATCCATCAATACGAGGTGGGCTTCCTCAAGTCGCTTCTTGGCTGCGGCACGCTCCCCTTCCAAACGGGCCTGTTCGGCAGCGCGTTGCTCTGCGGCGCGCTGCCGCGCCTGTTCCGCGGCACGTTCGGCCTGCTCCTGACGCGCTTGTGCCTGTTCCGCGTCCCACTCCTTTCGTTCCTTCTCGACCTGCTCCATTGCCACGAAGTGGGCGTAATCCTCCGGGAACAGTTTCTGACGTGAAGCAGGAGTGAGTTTCCGCCTCTCGAATGTTTGGTGGCGGCCCGCGATGGACAGAACAACCTTGTCGTCTGAGAGTGCGGCCAACGTGCCCGTGCGATCTCCGCCGATCGAGAGGACGATAGTCACACGGTCGCCTATCTGTGCGCCTTGGAAGTCGGCTGCCGCTTGGGTCTTCAACTCAGAGTAGCGCGCCCGCCAATCGGGGGAAGCTGCCTGGGCAGCGATGCCAACGAGGAAGAGCGACGTCAAGACCAGGGCGACCGCCGATTGCGGCTTGCGGATTCCTGTTGTCATGGCTGGTATCTCCTTATCCTTTGTTGTCGAACAGTGTTATTGAGCCTACCTCGCGAAGGCGGGCAGACCCAATATGATGTCGGTATGTTAGTCGCCCGGACGGATATGGTCAAGCGCACATTTTGTTGCCCGGCAACGCTTTAAACTTTGGGCTTGCCCGCTAGGTAGGCTTTATGCAAACTGTTGAAGTAGTCTTTGTGCGGCATTGCGGCTTAAAAGGTGCCTACTAATCCACATAAAGCCTACTTGGAGGACGGCATGGACGCTCTTACAATCGTGTTTGATGACTGGGAGCAGGTTCTGGCGTCGACCCTTCCGCCGGATTTGCGCAAGCCTTATCGCGAAGCGATCGTAAAGTTCCGGTACTGGCTGCGGCAGACAGGAAAGACGCCGGATGCCGAGACGTTCAAGGAGCACTTGGATTGGAAAAAGTCATATCTCTCCCCGGACAGATTTGAAGTAAGGCGCGACGCTTTGCGATGGTACTATAAGGAGGGCCTTCGCAGAATGAAAGCCGCAGGGCAGAACCCTTCAAAACCACTAACGCCAACCGGTTCTGCGCTTGTACCGAAGGTTCCGCCCAAGGCAAATCAGGCGCCTCACCCCGCGTCGAATGGGAACCCGCGCCCCGTTTTCCCGACCCGTGCCCCGACAGTGCCGGCCAAAACCGGAACAGGAAGGGTGGGCGACTACCGGACGTACGAGATGAGCGACGTCCCGACCGCAGGGGCGCGCGACCTGGGCGGCCCGGATTGGGAGAAGGCGCTCGTCAGTCGGATTCGAGAGAGGAACTTGGCGTGGACAAGCGAGAAAACGTACCGGGCGTGGTGCCGGCGTTTCATGGCCTCAATCGGCGGAAAGCCGATAAACAGCCTGGACCATAGCGATGTGCGAAAGTGGCTTTCCGGTTTGGCAGTGAAAGAACGCGTCTCCGTCTCCACGCAAAGCCAAGCTTTGAATGCCGTGGTTTTCTTCTTCCGCGAGGTGCTGAAGCGCGATCCGGGTGATTTCAGCGATTTCACGCGGGCGCGCCGGGGGCGGAAGGTGCCTTCTGTATTGACGCAGGAGGAGTGCAAGCGACTGTTCGCGGCGATGGAAGGGACCAGCCGCCTGATGGCGGAACTCATGTACGCGGCGGGGTTGCGGCTGTCCGAACTTTTGCGGCTGCGGGTGAAGGACGTGGATCTGGAGCGGCTGCAGCTCTCCGTGCAGTTCGGCAAGGGCGGCAAGAGTCGGCTGACCATGATTCCGCCGAAACTGGAGCCCGCGCTGAGGGCGCACCGCGAGCGGCTGCGCGGACTGCATGCCAAAGACCGCGAGGCAGGCATGCCGGGCGTGGAGCTGCCGGAGGCGCTGGAGCGCAAGTGGCCGAAGGCGGGCGAGAAGTTCATCTGGTTCTGGTTCTGGCCCTCGCGCAATCTGATGCGCGATCACCGCAACGGCATCATTCGGAGGCATCATGTGCTGGATGTGACGTTCCAGAAGATGATCCGCGAGGCGGTGGAAAGGGCGGGCTTCGACAAGCGCGTGTCGCCCCACACGCTGCGGCACAGTTTCGCGACGCACCTGCTGGCGAGCGGCGTCGGCATCCGCGACGTCCAGGATCTGCTGGGGCATGCGGACATATCCACAACGGAAATCTACCTGCACACGGCCAAGTATACCGGCATCGGCGTGCGTAGCCCGTTTGAAACATTGTGAAAGGTTTTTACCGGGTATCGGCGGGTCGGGCGCGATGAACGATTTCCGCGCGAAAATCGCACCTGAACTTTTCGATGCACGTTATCCCGAACCGTTTCCAAAGGGGCTGGACGGTGAAGGCCGTGATCAGGGTGAAGACGGCGGCGACCCGTTTTGAGGAACTCGTAGCCGGAACAAAGGTCGAGATCGCGGGCGGTGCGCTCGCCTTGGAGCTGCCGCCGGAAACTGTGCGCCTGCTGAAGGTCTTGCCCGAAGTAACAGAGCCGAAACTCCCGTAGTTAGGATATCACGCGCTGAGGATCAGCTTCTTGAAGTGGTTGAACACGTAGCGTGAGTCATGCGGTCCCGGTGCCGCTTCCGGATGGTACTGCACCGAGAAGACCGGTTCGTGCAGGTGGCGCATGCCTTCGACCGTATTGTCGTTCAGGTTGATGTGCGTGACCTCGACCTGCGCGCGGTCCAGCGAATCCATGTCCACCATGAAGTTGTGGTTTTGCGAGGTGATCTCGACCTTGCCGGAGGCGAGTTCCTTGACCGGGTGGTTGCAGCCGTGGTGGCCGAATTTCAGCCGGCAGGTCCGGCCGCCGTAGGCCCAGCCGAGCAACTGGTGGCCGAGGCAGATGCCCATCATCGGCACTTTGCCGATCAGGCCGCGGATGGTCTCGATCGCATAGGTGAGCGCGGCCGGATCGGCCGGGCCGTTGGAGAGGAAGACCCCGGCCGGGTTCAACGCGAGCACCTCTGCCGCCGTGGTGCGGGCCGGCACCACCGTCACCCGCATGCCTTCCTGGCGCAGACGGCGCAGGATGTTGCGCTTCAAGCCGTAATCGATCGCGACGACCGGGATGTCGGCTTCAGGCAGCGGGGAGTCGGCGATGCCCCAAGAGGCCGAGAGGGTGTCGTCCGGGTCAAAGAGGTAGGCGTCACGGGTGGACACTTTCTGCGCGTAATCCTGATTGTCGAGCCCGGACCATGCGCGTGCGCGGGAGACGCCTTCATCCGCCGTGACAGATCCGGTCGCGCAGAGAAATCCCTTGAGGGTCCCGCTATTGCGCAGGCGGATTGTGAGGGCGCGGGTGTCGATGCCGGCCAGGCCGGGGACGCCTGACGCGATCAGGGCGTCCGCAAGGCTTTGCTCGGCGCGCCAGTTGCTGGGGGCATTGCAGCGGTGGACAATCAAGCCTTCGGCGTGGATCCGCGAGGATTCGAAATCCGCAGTGTTGAAGCCGGTGTTGCCGATCTCCGGCGCCGTCAGAGTGACGAGCTGCCCGGCGTAGGAGGGGTCGGTCAGGATCTCCTGATAGCCGGTCATGCCGGTGTTGAAGACCACTTCGCCGAGCCGGTCGACGGGGGCACCGAACGACCAGGCCCGATAAACCGTTCCGTCTTCAAGGGCCAGATACGCTTTCTTCTCGCGTTGTTGTTTCCAGTTTTTCATAGGGTGATCGGGAGAGCGGTTTTGCGGTTGTACTCCTGAAGCGAGAGGATTTCGCAACGCTTCAGGGTGCGGAGGCGCTTGATGCCTTCGACGGCGGATTGCAGGCCGCGCACCGTCGTTGTTATGGGCAAGCCGCGCCGGATGGCCTCGGTGCGCATGCGAATCTCGTCCTGTGCGGGCTTGGCGCCGGTCGGCACGTTCACGATCCATTGGATATCGTTGTCGGCGATCAGATCGAGGGCGTTGGGACGTCCGTCCGAGATGCGGAAGACCGCGCGCGCCGGGATGCCGGCGTCGCGCAGGGCCGTGGCGGTGCCGCGCGTGGCATAGAGGGTGTAACCGAGGCCGGTGAGTTCACGCGCCATGGCGACGGCGTCTGGCTTGTCGTGGTCGGCCACGCTCAAGAAAACGCTGCCGGTTTGCGGTAAGGGGTTGCCGGCCGCGAGCTGACTCTTGACATAGGCCATACCGGGGTCGGGGTCGATGCCCATCACTTCGCCGGTCGAATGCATCTCCGGCGAGAGGAGCACATCGCACCCCGGAAAACGGTTGAACGGGAGCACGGCCTCTTTGAAGGCAAAATGGCGAACCTCGACCTCCTTCGTGAAGCCGAGCTGCTTGAGCGAGCGACCGGCCATGACCAAGGCCGCAAGGCGTGCCAGAGGAACGCCGATCGCCTTGCTGACATAGGGGATGGTACGGGAGGCGCGCGGATTGACCTCGAGAATATAGACGGTGTCGTGCTGGACGGCATATTGGACATTCATCAGTCCGATCACCTTCAGCTCTTTCGCAAGGGCGTGCGTATACCGCCGGATTTCGTCGCAGACTGCCGGCGAGAGGCTGCGGGGAGGAATGCTGCACGCGCTGTCGCCGGAGTGGATGCCGGCTTTTTCGACATGCTCCATGATGGCACCCAAGACTTGAATTTCGCCATCAGAAATGCAGTCGACGTCGACTTCGATCGCATCCTCCAAAAACTTATCGATCAAGACCGGGTGGCCTTCAGAGGCGGCAAAGGCCTCTTTGATGAAATCCGCGAGGGACGCCTCGTCATAGACAATCGCCATGGCGCGTCCGCCCAGCACGAAGGAGGGACGCACCAGCACCGGGAAACCGATGCGCCGGGCGACGGCGAGCGCGCCTGCGTAGTCGGTCGCGGTGCCGTTTTCAGGCTGCCGCACGCCGACCTTGTGGGCGAGCTGTTTAAAGAATTCGCGGTCTTCCGCCTGTTCAATGCTTTCGGGCGAGGTCCCGATGACCGTCACGCCGTTGTCGGCAAGCGCCTTGGCGAGGTTCAGCGGCGTCTGGCCGCCGAACTGCACGATCGCGCCGTCGCAGGCTTCTCGGCGATAAACGGCCAGCACGTCTTCGAGCGTGACCGGCTCGAAATAGAGTTTGTCCGATGTGTCATAGTCGGTCGAGACGGTCTCGGGATTGCTGTTGACCATGACGGTTTCGAAACCTGCCTCGCGCAGGGCGTAGCAGGCATGGACACAGCAGTAATCGAACTCGATGCCCTGTCCGATGCGGTTCGGCCCGCCGCCGAGGATCATGATTTTCTTTTTGGCGGACGGCGCGTTGCCCAGGTCCGCGAGATCGCGCTCGGTGGACCAGGTGGAGTAGAAATAGGGGGTGAAGGCTTTGAACTCGGCCGCGCAGGTGTCGACGAGTCCGTAAACCGGAGTCAGGTCAAGCTGTTCGCGCGCCGCGCGCACCTGGGCCTCGGTCGAGTGCGTCATGGAGGCGAGTTGACGGTCGGAATAGCCGAACTCCTTTGACTGGCGGAACAGTTCCGGGTCGGCGGCGAGCACCGCGAGTGAACCTGCGGCCCGGATTTCCGATTCGAAGGCGAAAAGTTCGTGGAGCTGATCGAGGAACCAGGGGTCGATCCGGGTG
>MWEJ01000124.1 GCA_002071025.1 Verrucomicrobia bacterium ADurb.Bin070
CGCCGAACGAGACAGCGCCCCCGATGAAGAAACGACGTGAAAGTTTCATAATTTCCCCAATCCTTATCTTTTTCGACTTCCCCTTCCCGACCGGTAAGCGGTTTCATCCTACGTTTTTTGAGACACGCCGTCAACGCCGGGCTTCAAGAAACGCCCAAACAAACTTGTCCCGGCAACACTAGCGGGGCGGGCGCGTCTTTCAACAGGGCATCGGCCTTTGAGTCCAGTTTCATGTTCGTCTCAGTTCCTTCGCGCAATGAATTTGGCTGCCGTGGCTCGGATGAGAGCCACGCCCATTAAAGTCAGGCAGGCCAGGCCGATAATGGTCGGGTTGGCCGGGAGGTCCGCGCGGTAGGCGGCCAGAAGGCCCGCCCACGTCGTGAGCACGCCCAGCGCTACGGAAATGCCGATCACGGCCCACAATCGCCGCGCCAGAAGCAATGCCGTCGCGGGGACCACCACCAGGAGGCAGAAGACCAACAGCGCGCCGCCGCTTTTCGAAGCGCCTGACACGACAAGCCCCAGCAGGAAGAAGAAAAGCCCTTCCCAGAACCAGCAGCGGACGCCCATGACGCAGGCCGCCTCGCGGTCCAGGAACGCGTAAAGCACCGGCCGCAGAAACAGCAGCAGGACGGCCAGCGACGGCAAACCCGTCAGCAGCAAGACCCAGCGGTCGCGCGGGCTGCTGACGATGAGGTCTCCGTAGAGCATGGCCTTGATCTCCTCCAGCCCGAAGCCGCTCTGGGCCACCAGCAGCACGCTGGCGCTGGAGGCCAGAAGGAAGACGGTGCCGAGCACCACGTCCTTGGGCAGGTGCTGCCGTTTCTCCGGAAGCGTCAGCATGAACACGACCGCGCCGGTCACCAGCGCCGAACCCGCCAGTGGCGAGAAGTGGTAGACCAGGGCAAGCGCTAGCCCGCACGTCGCCGCCTCGGAGAGCGCGATGCTGATGAAGACGACCCGCTTGAGAACCACAAACACGCCGAACGCGCTGCACACTGCAGCCATGACGGTGCCGCAGATCACGGCCTCGGGAAAGAGTTTCGCAAAAGAAAGCGCATCGCCGATGAGGCTCATGACGCCACCTCCAAACAGTCGGTCAGTCGCACGCCGCGCTTGTCCACAAGGCACACCTGCCGTGCTAAAGCGACGCACTGGTCAAGGCGGTGATGCACCCACAGCACGGTTTTGCCCTCGTCTTCGTGGAGAGACCGGATCAGGTTGAGGAGATCAGCTTCTGACGTTGCGTCCAAACCGGCAGTCGGCTCGTCCAATACAAGTACCGAAGCTTGGGTTACGACGGCTCGTGCCAGTAGGGCCTTCTGCCGAAGCCCGCCGGAGAGTTCACCGAAGTGCTTGTGCTGGTGCTCTTCCAGGCCGAAGCGCGTGAGGATCCGAGCCACGCGCGCATTCCGTCCACAGTTGAAGCGTCCCCAGCAACGGATTTCCGGGTAGAGCCCCATGCGGACAAGGTCGCGGACAGACACCGGGTAGATCGGGTCGATCTGCTTCTGCTGCGGCACGTAGGCGGGCGGGAGTCCGCCGAAATCGCAGAGGATCTCGCCGCCCTGATGCGGGATGAGCCCGAGGCACGCTTTCAGCAGCGTGGTTTTGCCCGCGCCGTTCGGTCCGACGAAGGGCAGGAGGGCGCCGCGCGGCACGGTCAGGTCGATACGGTCGAGCACAACGTCCCGGCCGTACGCGACGGTGACCCCGCGGCATTGGATGACCGGGGTTGCGTTCACAACTCCGCGCCCATCTTCCGTATCACGTTGTCCAGCATGTCAAGATAGCTGGTCGCTTCTGCCGAGCCTCCGGTCATCGTGGACACCACAACGACCTTCGCGCCCGTGCGTGCGGCCACGAATTCGGCGGCCTTGAGCGTATAGAAAGGCTCCTGCAGGATCATGCGGACCTTGCGGGCCTTGGCGTCCGAAACCAGGGAGGCCAGATGCTTGGCTGAAGGCGGAATCCCCGGCTTAGGTTCCAGTTGGAGGTCTCCTCCCAAACCGAAACGCTCTGTCAAATACACCCAACTGCGGTGATAGGTCACGATGTTTTTTCCCTGATGCGGGCGCATCGTCCCGTACCAGCCGCCCGCTTTGTCCGCCATGCCTTTCTCCGTCATGAACGCCTCCAGCCGTTTCTCCGCGACAGCTCTCCAGAGATTTTCGCCGCCGAGCGCGTCGACCAGCGCTGTCCCGAACATGCGGGTGTCCAAGTCGCGCTCGAATCGGCGGAGATTCTCTTCAAACCTGGCCTTGTGTTCCGGATACAGGACACACAGCCTCTCGGAGACGGTGGCGGCCACCAGGCGTCCGTTGAGTGGGTCAAGCCAGTAGTGCGGATTGCCTTCCGGATGGATGTCGCCTTGGTCGCGCGTCACGCGCTGGGTCGGAACCTCCAGACGGATGACGTGGTCGGAGGCGTCGATATGCCGGGGCATGCCCACACGGATGCGGGTGTTGCGGGCGTCGCGCAGGATCACGGGCTCCCAGCCGATCTCCAGTTCCATGCCGATTCGAATCCACACGTCCGCGTCGCGCGCCCTTAAGATAAAACCGGGTCTGGCGGTTAACGTGTGCGGGTCTTCGCGTCCGGTGGTGATACTGGAGACTTCCGCCAAGTCGCCCGCGACGGCGCGAGTGATGTCCGCGAGGTCAGTCGTTGTGGTCACGATCTTTATTTCCGCGGCCTGCGCGTTCGACAGGCAGGCAGCGACGCAAAGCATTAATTTAAAAGTGTTCATTTCATCTTCTTTCCGTTGAGATTTTCAAGCCGTCGACGGGCACCTCGGAGAGGCGACCCGGGCGCTAAAAGTCGTGGGCGCCGTGTTCGCCGAAGGTCACCTGCCACTGCAGGGCGAATTCCCAGGCGTCCTCACGTCCGTCACCGGTGTCGTACCAGCCGCGGCCAGCCTGTGCCCGCAGCAGCGAGAACTCCGTCAGTTTCCAGTCGAGCATTGCAGCCAGTCGGCAGGAAGCGTCATAGTTGGCCGAGCCTTCTTCTGGCGTCCGCAGGTCATTGATCAGGCCCACCTGGTCCCAGCGCAGGCCGCCGCGCCAGCGGGGCCGAAAACCGTAAAGGCTCTGGATGTAGTAGCCGTCCTGTTTCGCCGTCCACCGTTCGCCTGACCAGGTGCCGTGTCCGTCGAGGTCCATGTCGCGGTAGAAGTACTCGCCCTGCAGAACAAAATCGCCGTGCCCGTGCGAGCGTTTTGCATCGTATTTGTAGACGAAGTCGCCGCCGAAGATCGCGGTGTCGCCGTCTGAGAACGCCTCATCCTCATGCACCATCTGATGGCGGCCGGCCAAGGCGGAGAGCCCGAACTGCAGGGCGTGGCGAGGGCCAAGGTCGGGCCCGGCCTTGACGAAACCGGTCCACAGGCGCGGAGCATCATGCGCAGGCAGGGAATCGGAATCCCCGATTGCGAAAGAGTGCGCGTTGTCGCCGTTGAACACCTCTGTGCCGAAGAGCAGATAGAAGGGGGTTGGCGCAAGCCAGGTGAGTTGCACGCCCTTCTCCGCCAGGCCGTGGTGCCCAAAGAACAACTCGTTTACCAGGGGTGCGTCTAGGAAATCCCAGTTGTGGGCGTGTTGCCGGTTGACCCTGCCGATGCCGCTCTTGAGCTTACCACCGGTCAGCGTCAGCCCGTAGGGCAGCGACGTGGTCTGAATCACCGCCTCCTCAAATCCCGCACCCTCTTCATCAACGGCTACCATGGCCCAGGCGCGGAAGTAAGGGTCCACCTCAGCGGTGAAGCCCAACTCGACATGGCGCAGGTTAAAACCGTTCTCGAACCCGTGGTCATGTCCTTCTCCCGAGGCGTGGTGGTGTCCGAAGCCGCGCAAGTGCTGCTTCAGGTGACCCACGCCTTCGCCTGCGGTGTCATGATAGAAGTTCATGTCAAGCACGACGGCGAGGTCGAGGTCAATCCCCTGCAGCGCCGACGGCGGGACGGTTGACGCGACAGACTGTTTGAGCGAATCGTAAAGGGACGGCGGTGCCGCCGTTGTTCCTTGTGTCGCCTGTGTTTGTGCAACGCCTGTCGGCGATTCGGCCTGCTTCCTGATCAGCGCTTTCAGTTCCGCGAGTTCGCGGACATGTTGTTCCTGGATGGCGGCCATCTGCTGTTTGAGCGCGTTGACCTCGTCTTCGAGTTTCTGGACGCGCGCGTCGCCGGTTTGGGCGGACGCCTGGGTGGCGGCAAAGAAAAGGGCGGCTCCGGCCACGAGAGCCCTCGTACGTGCATAAGCGGTATTCATAGCATGTGAAAAGAACGGTGCCGACACGCCCTGCGTGTGCGGACACGAATCAGTTTGGGAGTACGACATGTCTGACGGGATGGACGCAATGCGCCCGTTGTCAGGCGAGCATGTCACGGGGACGGCAGAACGGCGCAACGCCGCTGCCAACGCCTCATATTTTAGGCGTTGGCAGGTGGTGCCTGCGAGCGGCTGGCCGGGTAGATGTTCAGGTGCGTGGGTACAGGCGGCACGCTCGCGAAATAGGCGGATGAGAAAAAGGTCGGGACGACGGCTGGGCGTTCTGCCAGAACGGTGGGATGGTGCAGGGACGCGAGGCTGTCGCACACCCAGCAGGCGTCAAACGCGTTCGCATCATCCGCAGTCATCTCGGGAGTGTCGCCCGTTGGCATCTCGGCTGCTGTAGCATGGCAGCAGCGGTGACCGCCATGCGCGCCCAGCGTCAGCACATGGGCCCACGGCAGAAGCGACAGGAACGAGAAAAACAGGGCCAGCAGCGTCGCCTTCAGGCTGAGACGGCTGCGTTTTGATCGCCCCCTTTTGAAACGTGTAAACATGACCACCTTTCAATAAGTCGGTAATCTTAAGCATCCCGTTCGCGCAAGTCAACGGAATGGTTGCAGAAGTGGACGATCAGATTAATCGCTTCAGATTTATTCTGAAAGACGTTGACGCCGTCCCGCGTTTTCTCCACAATTTCCACAACGGGGGAGAAATCGTGAAGTCGGCTACAGAGATATTGCAGGGTGCGGGTATCGTCACGACACGGCAGCGTGTCGTGTTGCTGGACATGCTGCTACGCCGTGACGATCATCCGGATGCGGAGAGGCTGCTGGTCGAGGCGCGCGTTGGCATGCCGTCGCTCTCGGTGGACACGGTGTACCGCACGCTCAATCTGTTTGTGGAAGCCGGCGTGATCCAGCGCATGGCCGTTCCCACGCGCCGCGCCCGGTTTGACGGGTGCACCGACCCGCACGACCATTTCTTGTGTTCGGACTGCGAGACCATTCAGGACATCCCGCGCCCGTCAAAACGGGCGGCGGCGATTCCTGCGCAGGTCAGCGCCTGCGGCGTCGTGTCGGATGTGCAGACCGTCTATGTCGGCGTCTGCCGGCGTTGCGCCGCGCAGTTCGCGACATCCGAGCCGCGCAGGGCAGAATGAGCAGGCTGGCTGGCGTGTGTCTGACAACGGCCGCGCGCGTGCGTTTTTCAAAATCAGGCGTGTCGAATAAGGAGGCAGCGGTGAAGCAGGTGTCACGTCGGCAGGCGATGGCTGCGATGGGCGCGGCCGGAACATGCGCGTGCGGCTTGAACGCCGGATGCGCCACCTTCTCGAAAAAGGGCCATGCGTCGCAAATCGCGCGCGAGGCCTACACAATCGACGGCCAGCGAAAGTCCGGCTAACTTGACTGGATAAATTTGATGCAGCACCGTATCCGTCTTACAGCCGTTGTAGCGGCATCCATGGCCGCCGGTCTTGTCTGCGCGTTCAACCCGCCGGCCGACACGCAAGCGCAGGTCACGCTCAGCATCGAGGGCGTGCCGAAAGAAAGCCCTGCCGATAAAACGCTCGCTTTCACCTTGCGGCTGAAAAACAGCGGCGCCGAGCCGGTTCAGGGAACGGTCGGCGTGCGGCTGAACGACGACTGGCAGATGACCGGCTCCAACACCTTCGCGGTCTCCGTTGAACCCGGGAAAGCGTGGCAGGCCGCCTGCTCCGCCACTGCGCGCGACCGCGTGCTGACCGCGCTCTATCCGATCCATGCGCGCTTCGTCTTCGAACGCAACAACACGCGCATCGAACTCCATCCCATCGCCGTCTTTGGCGCGGTACGGCCCGCCGTGCCGGCGTCTGCCGCCGTTGCCGCGCCGGACATCGATCTGGCGCCGGGCGTGTGGGGCCTGACCCGGCTCACGCCCCACGCATCGGCATGGGAACGCAACGGGCGCATGATCCCGCTGCCTGACGGCTTTGATGGCTCGGAAGCCGAGAGCGGGGCCACGTGGTCCCGCTCGGACATTGATCTCGGGGGGCAACTTCGCCGCTGCTTCAGCATCCACCCGCCCTGGAGAGACGGCCACGGCACGCTCTGGTCCGACTACCGGCTGAAGCTGCCCGCCGAGACGCCGATCCTCCTCAGATTCCACACCGCAGTCCGTGAGGTGCCGCCGGGCGAGCGTGGCAGCGACGGCGTGGCGTTCAAGGTGCGCGTGCTGGCCGCGGATCAAACCGAGAAGGAGCTGTTCAGCCGCCTCTGTGACGCCTCCACGTGGCAGCCCGCCGAGGTGGACCTCTCCGCCTACGCCGGCCAGACCGTCACTCTGCGCCTCTGGAATGGCCCCGGCCCCAAGAACGACACCACCTGCGACAACGGCTTGTGGGGCGATCCGGTCCTGCGGATCGGTGCGCTGCCGCCGCCGGTGAACGAAGCGGTCTGGGCGGCCCGCGTCGAGACCGCCCTGCGGCTGGCCCGCGCGGCGGCGGCCCGCAAGCCGCATGCGCCGGGCGTTTTCCGGCTGACCTTCAACCGCGAGGTCTGCGGCGCGGCTGTCGTGCCCGGCGAGGAAGGGCTGACCGACGGCGTGCTTGCCTTTTCTGACGGCACGCGCGAGCTGGCTTTCCGCGGCTTCAACGTGGAACTCGACGGCATGCCGGTCGGCGGCGCGCGCGACGGCCTGCCGGTACGGCGCGCTGAGATCGCGCGCGAAGGCGGGGCGTGGGTGATCACGCACCCGATCGGTCAGTCACAGGGCCGTGCCGCAAAGACCCTCCGCGCCACGTTCCGCGCTGACTGCGGCGTGCTGCGCATCGCCTGGGACATGCCGGGCGCCGCGCGCGACGCGCGCGGCGCACCGCGCCTGACCAAGCTCGCGCTCGGCCCCGCGACGCGCAAACCGTTGCGCATCTACCTGGGGTTCGGCGCGGTCTACGAGGCCCCCGGCGCCTTTACGCTGGCCTACGGCGGTGTCCAACTCGGCACCCGCCACATCGGCGCGGATTATGCGGACGGACTCAGTCTCGTGCAGGCCACCGATCTGATTCCGGACCGGGTTGTCTGCTCGCCGGGCAATCACCTATTCACGCTGGAAACGCCCGGCGACGCCTGCTTCATGCTCGCCCCCTCCCGGCAAGGCGCCTATGCGGCGGCCCGCGCGTACCGCGCCGTATGCGGCTTCGAGAAGTCGCCCGGCGTGGACGGCCTGCTCGGCCGTGTCTGCCTCGATCAGTGGGGCGGCGGCTACCGCGAGGCGGCGAAGGATCTCGACCGGGCTGCAAAGTACGGCCTGGGTCACGCCGTCTTCGTCAAGCACGACTGGCAGCGCTGGGGCTATGACTACCGCCTGCCGGAGATCTATCCGCCCTCGGGCGGCCTCGAGCCCTTCCTCGAGATGCGCGAGGCCGCACGGCGGGCCGGCATGCTCTTCGCCCCGCACGACAACTATATCGACTTCTACCCCGACGCCGAGGGCTTCGGCTACGACCGCATCGTGTTCAACGCCGACGGCACGCCGTGCAAGGCATGGTACAATCCCGGCCTAGACGCGCAGAGCTACCGCTGGATGCCCGACGCATTTATGCCGTGGCTGACCGCCAACATGAAGCAGATGCGCGAGGGATTCGATCCCGACGCGCTGTTCATCGACGTCTTCACCTCCATCCCGCCCTTCGATTTTTACGACCGCAGCGGCGTCTTCCACGCTCGCGCCAAGACCGTCACGGGCTGGCGCGCCGCCTTCGATACCAGCCGCCGCCTGCTCGGTCACGACGCGGCGATGCTCAGCGAGTCCGGCCACGACGCGCTGATCGGTTCCATCGACGGCGTGCAGGCCGACCACTGGCGGCCCGCATGCTGGTGCACCGTATTTGGCGATGCCGACCGCACGCCGTGGCACGACATGGTCACCCACGGCAAGATGATCCTCTTTGCGGGCGGTCTGGGCGACCGCTACGATCCGGACCCGAAGCACGGCTACGGCAGCGACGACTACCTCTCCAACACCGTGCTGGGCGGCCGCGCCCCGATGTGCGACGGGCCCTTCTCGCGCCGCGCGGTGATGACTTACTGGCTGCTGCATGACGCCTGTGACGCGCTGGCGCGTGCCGAGATGGAATCCCACAGCTTCGGCGCGAACGTGCGGCAGCAGCATACGGCCTTCAGTCAAGGTGGCCGGGTGTGGGCCAACCGCGGCTCCAACGTCTGGTCAGCGGCGGGCCATGCCTTGCCGCAATACGGCTTTTACGTGCAGACGCGCAACGGCGAGGCGGGGGTGGTGCGGCTCAACGGCCGCCGCGCGGGCTTCGCAATAACAGGGACGGCCTTTTTCGCGGACGCCCGGCCCTTGCCTGACCCCGAGGCCGGCTGCCGCGTCGAGACGCGCGTGCTCGCGGCCGAGCGCCTCGGTCCGCGCGCGTTCCGCCTGGCGGTCGAGGTGAACGTGCTCATGCCGCTGGAGCCTGGCTACGTGCCCTTCGTCCACATCGGCAGGCCTTCCACAAACGAGATGGAAAACATCGAGGCGCAGGCCGGGCTGGACTGTGATCTGGCGCTGCTGGCCAAGCCGGGGGCCTTCCGCGCGACCGCCGACGTGCGGCTGCCGCCCGAGTTCACGCCGGGCGACTATCAGATCCGCTACGGGTTCTACCATGCCGTGCGCGGCGACCGCGTGCCGCTGCGAGGGCTCGACGATCTGCGGCGGCGCATCCGCGGCGGCA
>MWEJ01000125.1 GCA_002071025.1 Verrucomicrobia bacterium ADurb.Bin070
GCGAGGCCGACGGCTTCAGGGTCTTTACGCGTGATGTCGATGCAGGCGCTGATCGCTTCCTGGGTCTTGCCGGCCAAGAAGAGTTCCTCGGCGGCGGCTACCGCTGGCGAGAGATCGCGCGTCATGCGGGCGCGCAACTGGGGCAGGCCCACGGCGTCAGGCGTTTTCGCGGCCAGCGCGGTGCAGGCGGCCAGCGCCTCCTGCCGTTGGCCGTTCTCGAAGAGACGCTCGGCCTCCAGCACCTCGGGCGAAAGGCGGCGGGCCACGCGGCTCTGGAGGTCCTGCAGACCGGCATTGACCGCCGCGTTGGTTGAAGGCGCCACGCTGGCCACGATGAAAGAGCGCAGGTAGCCCTGTTCGAACAGGCGCTCGGCCTCGGCCACTTCCGGCTCCGACTCTGCCGGGCCTTTGCCGAACCAGGGGGCTTGCTGGCTGGTGCACCCGACAACGAGGGCCAGCGCGGTTGCCAGAATGATGCAGGATGCAGGGTAAGCGATGTTTTTCATAAGCGTGCGTTGTTTCGGTGTTCGTTCATACCGGACGCGGCAGGCCGCGCCCGTGACAAAGGGTCAATCGCGTGATTCTCCTGGATGGATCGTGCCTTCCCACCAGGGCGGCCCGACAAAAACATTGCCGGCGTAAGCCACGTTGAGGGTGATGTACTGCTTCGTGGCACGGCGGCTGGAGCGGTCGACATAGGCGACGCCATAAAGCCGCATGTCGCGCCAGTGGTGATAACAGCGGATGATCGGGATGCGCGACGCGCTGTACGGCAGGGGGTTGCCGGCGGAATCTTTGCCGCTGTTCTCGTCACCGTAGGTCAGTTGCGCGTTCTTGTAGGCATTCAGTGTTGAATAGTCGCCCTCAGGCCAGAAACGGTCTTTTCCCCACCCCGGAGAGGCGATCGAGAACTCATAAAAATAACTACAACATTCGACCGCACGGTTGCGCGTGTTGTCCGAGTTACTTTCGTTGTCACGGAATTTGTTGGCGTCCAGCGCGCTGCTGTCGCGGATTGCGGCGACGAAATCCTCGGGCCTTACCCGGTCGCGCCCGCCGTTGCTGTCGGCCCGGCAGACATACATCGCCCGGTCGTCGACATACTCCGGATAGAGGTTGGAGAGCCAGTCCGGCGTGCGGTTGTCATGCTCGCCGCGGTAGATGGTCAGCGCCACGCCGAACTGCCGCAGGTTGGACTTGCAGTTGGCCTGGCGCGCCTGCTTATAGCCGGACTGCACCGAGACCACGAGCGCGGAACCCAGAATTCCGAGGATCGCAATCACCACCAGAAGCTCGATCAGGGTGAAAGCGCACCGCGATTGGCATGATGCCTGCGATCTAATCAGGCGGTGAGCCCGAAGCGCGCGAGCGAGGTTCAAAGAGGCGTGAGTTATGTGGCGGCGTTCCATTCCGTTAGTGAAACGCAGAAATCATGCCAAAAGCGGCGGTGTTTCGGCAAGGGCGCAGGTTGATTTTTTGTTCGGAAAGCGAGGGAATCCGGGCGGCTTCACGTCGCCGGATCGGCAGGCATGGATACAGCAGTAGACAGACGGCGGGGTGAACACGGTGCAGGGGTGCGTTGCATGAAACGCAGAGCAAGCGGTTATGACGCAAACGCTAAAGCGCGTCTGGTAGGGACGCCTCGCCGAGGCGTCCGCGGCGGTCTCGGCGAGACCGCCCTACCGGATGCGCATCTGGCTTGTCTTGTTTGGGTGTGTGGCCTGGCAATGTGCGTGACCGTCGCCGCGGCGCAGGCGCCGCGTGATTTGAAGGCGCGCCCGGCCTGGAACGTGGCGGAGGCCCCGGCGCGGCTGATCGTCGAAAAGGATCAGGACGATTTCTTTCTGGCGCGCCTGCCTGCGCGGGTAGGAGACCGGCCGATGGCCGCGGTGCGCGCGTATGTTTCGACCAACGAGGCCCCGACGCGCGTGGTCTGGTCGGACGACAGCCAGGTGACCGTGTTGGTCGACGCGCGCAGCGCCAAACGCACGCAAATGGTCAAGCTGTACGCGGTGCCGGGTGACCGGCTGGCCGAGCCCGGCCCGCCTGCCCTTGTGGATCCCGCGCCGTTGCGTGGCCGCGCCCAGCGCACGGCCGGCATGGACCTGCCGCGCTCGCTGGCGGACGTGCAGATGTTGGAGACGCGCGTCGACGGCCGCCCGGTCTGGTTCACGGTGAGCGACGCAACCAAGCTGCCCGCCACCTTTAAGGAGTGGTACCGCGGTGACTGGACGCGCAAAAACCATCTGGTCGACCTGCAGACGTGGCTGGTGGTGCCTTCCGGCGGCAAATACCGGTTCGGCTTGGCCGGCGTGGCGCCCGCCTGGCTGCTGGTTGACGGCCGGCCGGTCTTGGAACATCCGGCGCATCAGCCGTATGACAAGTGGACCTCCGGCGAGGATGTGCCGCTCGAGCCCGGCTTGCGCCGTCTGCAAGTGCGTACGGTCTGCCGTCAGGAGATCGATACCGGGATGGCCTGGAAACGTTCGGGCGAGCCGGGCGCAGCCACCAACATGGTCATGCTGACCGGCGGCGACTTGCGCGAGGGCCGCTGGGAGACGCTCGACCGCATCGTGCACCCCTTTGCGACCGCCGAAAGCGGCGCGGCCTACCGCTTTGCCGGGGTCGATGAGGTGTTTGTGCCCTTTATCCTGAAGGACGGCTCGTCCTGCTGGGGTACGAACCACACGGCGCGGTGGCAGTCCGCCGCCTGCCAGGATGAGCTGGGCGCGGGCGAGGCGGTGTCCGCAGTTTTCAGAAAAAGCCGGTTGCCGGCCGGTGTGACGGTCACCGCCTTGGCGGCCAGCGGCGAAACAGCCAGCTACGAGACGATTTTGGCGTATGAAGGCCCGGTATGGTCGGAAGCGCAGGTCTCGACGCGCATCACCGGCATTCCCGCGGCCTGTTACTCCGATGACCGGGTACATCCGATCATCCGCATTCGCACCACGGCGGCCGACGGCTTGCCGTATGAGCTGGTCTGCGATATCGAACGCGCCGATGGATCACGAACCAATCGCGTGGAACGGCTGGTGACTGACAAGGGATGGGCTCGCGTCTATCTGGACGAAACGGAAGCCGGTTCGCTGGCGCGGCTCGCCTGGTCGCTGCGCCACCACGGCGTCGAGATCAACCGCGGCGCGGCGCGCTTCCTGCGCGAGCCGTTCGCCTGCCTGCCGGACGCGGTGTCCGGCGAGACGCTCAAGTGCGGCGATGATTTTGTCGTGCTGGTCGCCTCCAAAGCGTCGCGCGGCGATCCGGTCGAAGTGCCGGCCGCCCTTTCAGGGACGAACGGCGTGGTGCTGCTCGACGGCTTCATCTATGACGTTTCCGCGGGGGCCGGCGACGCGCGGCCCTGGCGGGTACTGGATCTGCAGGCGGTTGAGGAACACGAGGCCGCCTCTGGCATGTCCCTGTTGTTGCCGCTCGCCTCGCTGAACGGCGTCATGCCGGCGTCGGCGGCAGTGGTTGCCCCGTCGCTGCTGGCGCTCAGCCGCGAGGGGGGCTCCGGCGGCTTTGAGCGCCGTCTGTCCGCCCTGACCGGCTTGCTCGCCAGCCCGGCCGGCGGTAGCCCGCGCGTGGTGCTGGTCGTGCCGCCGGCATTTGATGTCATGCCCGGTTGCGGCTGCCAGCCTGGCGCGACGCCTTGCCCGCACGCGGCGGAGGCGCGACGCCATGCCGAGACGGTGGTGCGCGTCGCGGATGCCCACGGCGTCGAAACGGTCGACCTCTTTACCGCCTTCCAGACGACCGGACTCAGCGAGCCGCTGGTGTCGAACGGCCGGCTGACGCCCAAGGGCACCGCCTTGGCCGAAAACCTGATCCAAAAGAAGCTCGGTTACTGATGGACTGCTCACTTGCCGTCGCGCAACCTGATGAGCCGCTGCATCTCGTCCGGTGCGATGGCTTCGACTCGGATGTTGTCGAAGTAGTAGAGCCCGTTCGGCCAATAAGCGTAGAGCCTGACTTTAAACTTCTGGATGCGCGGGGATCGGACGGTGGGGTTGAAGCCGATCGAGAAGGTGCTCCACGCGTCCGGGCTGACGCGGGCCGGCTCGAGTCGGGTCTGATACCCGTCCACCCAGGTTTTGCGCGTCGGATGCCACAGGAAGCCCTTGATCCAGACGAAGGGCTTGCCCGCACCTTTGAAGTCCGCGGTCAACCGGTAGTCCTGTCCGGGCACGCAGTCGATCAGCTCGGAATCCAGCATCACCCCTTCGTTGCCGCCGATGCTGCCGTAGCTGTCCGCCGCGATCGGCACCTTGGCCGGCGGGGGCAGCGTTGGGTCGGTGGCGAATGCCTTGTGCCACGCGAGCGCCTGTTGCCGGTCGACGCTGGTGTCCATCTTGACGATCCGGCCGCGGCCCTCTTCCGTCATGAAAAAAGTCGTGAGCCCGTTGGCCGTCTCCCAATGCGCGGCCGCGCGCTCGCCTTCATCGAAACTGCCGTTCTTGATCAGGTTTTCGCCGGCTGTCGACCGTGCGGCGCAGGCCAGCAGCGCGGTGCAGAACAGGGGTGTCATTCGCATGGGTTCACTCTCCTGTGTCCGGGTCAGCTAGGGCGCGGAAATAGGCGTCCACGCTCTCCTCATATCCTTCGGGTGTCGGTTCGGTGCCCTGATAGCGGAAGGTGGATGCACGGCGGACCGCCGCGCCGCTCTGTTCGGTGCCGCCGCGCGCATGCGTGTTCAGGATCACCTGCGCGTCTTTCAGGTTGCTGAGCAAGTCGCTCTGCACCTGGCGCGCCTGAAGGCCCTGGCCGGTAGAGCGGAACTTCTGGATCAGCTCCATTTTGTTGACGGCTTCTTCCAGATCGCCGGTCGGGAGATTGCGCACGTTCAGCTCGCGCAGCAGGGCCTCGGCCTTCTGTTTCAGCTCGGCCTGTTGGCCCGGCAGGCGCTGCTGCACGTCCGGCTTCTGATCCGGGGTGATGCCGCGCAGCCCATCGCCGCCCAGGCCGGATTGCTTGCCGCCGCCGGTGGCGCCGCCCTGCGGATCTTTGGAGGTGTCCTTGACCGTGCCTTTCTCGAACGGCGACTGCACGAGGCGCGTCGGCGTGTCGCGCCCGCCCTTGCCGGTTGCCTCTTTCTCGACAAACTGTCCGGTGGACTTGCCGGAGCGCCCCTCGCCGGAACGACCGCCCACCTCGTTGTTGTTGGGCATGACGTTGCCGGTGATACCGCGCGCCGACATGTTGTCCATGTTGCCGTCGCTCACGCCCCAGCCCAACCCGTCGTCCATCGCGCTGAGCGAGGAGCCTGTCGAATCTTCCACATCCTCCATGTCGCTCACGTCGTCGATCAATTCGCCGATGATGTCGGTCAGCTCCTCGGGCAGGTCCTGCAGCGGCACGTCCGGGAAGATGCCGCCCTCCTCGCCGTTCCACTTGATGAAGTCTTTGAAATCGGAGAGCCAACGCTCCAGATTGGCCTCGATCCGCTCGGCCTGCTGCCCCAGCAACTCTTCGTTCACGGTCGCGATCTCAATGTGCTTGCGATCCAGCGCGGCGCCTGACTTCTGCAGCTCCTCGATCATTTCGATCAGCTCGTCCGCCATCGCCGAATTGGAGAAGTCTTGATTTTCGACTTTGGAGAGATCGTTGAACGCCGCCTGAAACAGGCGGGCGAAATCCTGTTGGCGCGCGGCCAGTTCGCCCAGCAGCTTCTCTTCGGCCTCGGTCCAGTCCTCGGGCTCCTTTTTATCGATCGCCTCCAGATCCGCCATGATTTTCCGCTGTTCGTCCTTGAAGGCCGAGAGGTCTTTCTTGAGCGCTTCGAGTTTTTCGGCCAGTTTCTGGTCCTGCGCCTCGTTCTCAAGCTGCGCCTGCTGGAGATCCGCCCGCGCTTTGTCCCGATTGACCGCGCCCAAGATACGCTGCAGCGCGGTCACCAGTTCGGTCTGCTTGATCACAATGCCGTTGAGCCCGGCCTGCCGTCCCGCATCATCAAGTCCCGCGACGACCGGGATTAGCCGCATGAGCGGGTCGGCGTGGGCCTCTTTGAGCGCCACGACGCTGTCGTAGAGCCCTTTCTTCAGCTTCGCGCGGCGGTACAGGCTGTCGGCGAGCGTCACGCCCTGAGCGAGGCGCCCGTGAACCTCCGCCTGTCGTTTCTGGAGTTCTGGACTGACCCGTTCGCGCCGGTCGTGCTCGACGCGCGCGGCGACCCAGTCGCGAAGGCTTTTCTGCTGGTCGTGCGCCTGGTGCAGGGCGGCGAAGAGCTGCATGTGCGGGTCATCGGCGTCGCCTGCGGGCGGCGCTTTGGCAAGGTCGGCCACGTGCAGCGTGAGCGGCGTGAGCACGGTGCCGGATTGGGCCGGCTGGTGGTTGTCGAAAACGCGTACCCAGAGTTTATAGCTGGCATTGCGGGAAAAAAGGTCTTCCGACACCGGTATGATGCACGCCTCGGTGCGGGTGCGCGAACGCGCGCGGTAGTCGATCCGCTTCAGAACGGTCTCCTCTCCGTTGCGCACGGTGAAGACTTCCATCGCGGTCAGGCCATAATCATCGCGCTCTTCAATGCTGAGCGGCACGGTTTGTCCGATGCCGGCCTGCATGTTCAGCTCGCGGTTGAGCAGGCGCACCTCGGGCGGCGCGTCCGGCACGGTGGTGAAGCGGCACTGCCAGACCCCGGTGTGGGTGAGACCGCGCGCGTCGGTGACATCCAGCGCGAGGTCGGTGTCGGCGGTGACCGTGAACGCGCGTTCATCCGGCGCGTCGGAGGCCTCCGGCGCTACGGGGTGGCCGTCGCGCAAGAAGACGACACGCTCGCTGGCTTTGATACCCGCCTGGAGCCGCACATGCGAGCCGGTCAGCAGCGACGCCTCGCGCGTGGACGCTTCGAGCGCAAAGGGCTCTTCGCCGGTGTAGGCCGGGGGCGTGACGGTCAGCGTGAACCCGTCCAGACGCGGCCGGCGGACGATGGCAACCGTGTACCAGCGGCTGCGGTCGTGGCCGTTCTTCAGCGCGTAGCGGGTGTCGCGTGACAGGTCGCGCAGATCAAATGCAAAGCCGTCGCCCTCTGCGCGCATCGGATAGAGCAGGGGGGTGCCGCCGTCATCCACCACGATGTCCAGACCGGAGACCGGACGCTCGAATTTGCTGGCCGTCGCGCGGACCGGACAGGGGACCCCTTCGATGATCTCGGTGTCGCCCGGGGTCACGGAAAACTGCGTGGTGTTGAGGGGCGTCAGCGAGGTTGCCGGATTGAGAAAACGCAGGAACGCATTGCGCGCATGGGCGCCGAACGGGATCGCGTAGGCGAGGAACAGCAGCAGGCTGGCGGCAAACAGCTTGAAGGCCGGCAGCAGCCGCGCGTGCTGCCAGACATGGCGCAGCGGCAGGCGGCGGCAGCTTTGCTCCGCTGTTTGCAGAAAGGCCTGCTTGACCTCGCCCGGCAGTTCGGGATTGCGCGCGAAATGCACGGCATTGATCAGGCGGTTGTCGGCGATGCCGAAGCGCTGCTCCAGATACACGGCCGTGCGCGCGGGATCGAACGGACGGACGGCGAAGCGCCAGACGAGATGCGCCACGCCGGACGCGACCACGGCAAGCGAGCCGAACGCCAAGACGCTCCGCAAGCGCGGCGGCAGGTTGAAAAGGTTGTCGGCCGCACAGAGCAGCAGCAGCCAGACCGGAAGCGCCGCGCCCGCGAGCAACGCGAGCCGGAGCGAAAGACTGAGACGGCGGTGAAGCGCCGCTTTAGTCAAGAGTGCGTACAGTGTGCCATGTCGCATCGGGGGCCTCGTTTGCCTGAAGATGGAGTTGGGTGCCGGGGGTTACGGCGCCGAGCCGCTCGCTGAGCAAGAGCGTCCGGTTGCGCTCGCCGCCCTTCTGCTTGTGCCGAATGAGGATGTGGCGCCGGTCAACCTTCCAGTCTGGATCGGCGAAGTGCCACGTCCAGACCTCCAGATGCCAGAGAAAGCCGCCCGGCGTCCAGCGCGCAGCCTCATAATATTCCGCGCGCCGTTTGTATACCAGCGCTTTGGCGCACGCGCGGTTGCCGCCGAGGCGCAAGATCCAGCGGTCGTTGAAGAAGTCGTCCGCCAGCGGGAATTTTACGTCAATCGCGGCCGGGTCGCCCTCTTGCAGCGGCGCGCCCCGGTCCGCTTCGGGCGGCACAGAATCCGACAGCCCCGCCAAGGCGTGCGTGTCGGTCAGCACGCACAGGTCGTAGCGTCCGGGCAGGAGCGTCCCGAAATCAAAGCACGCGCCGTCGGCGACATGAGCGAACAGCACATGGCCGCGCGCAGTGTCCAGCGCGGTGACCGACAGCACGGTGCCGAATCCCTCGATGCGTCCGCTGATTGAACGACCGTCCGCGATCGTTGCGGCCGGCATGCGGAGCGTGCGGAGATAGACCAGATCGTTGAGCGTCTCTGTTTTCGTCCCTTTGATCTGGCGCTGAAGAAAAATCTTCCGTTTGCCCGTCGGCCCCTTGAGTTCCAGCGCGGCGGAGATCACATGTCCGGTGACGACGCTGCCGTTGACCAGGGTGAGGCGGGTCAGGAAGTTGACGAGCGGATATTCGCCCTCGAGGTAGACCTTTTCAGGGCGTCCGGCCTCTTTGAAGGTCCAGGGACGCTCCATGCCCGCCTGCTCAACAAGCTGTTCGACCGAGACTAGATCCGCGAGGGTGAACATGCGCTGTCGGTTCTCTCCCGACAGGACCACAGTTAGCGGGCGCGACCCGATCACGCGCGCTGCGCCTTCAACCAAGGTGTCGTCGGAGAAGGTTGCGATGGCCGGCACGCTCAGCTCCGCCGCGTGCACGGCCCACGAAAACGTCCCGAAAACGAGCGCGCCCGTGATGAACCCCGTTCCCCAACTGGCAAACATCCCCCGCATGATGCAACGAGCATAGCACAGAAAGGCGGAGATCGGCAATGCCGGGAAGCACTCAAGCCAGGGCCGACGCATCTAAATTTTTGGTTTTCGGCAGGGTTATCGGCTGTTCACCCTAGATTTCCGTCCGTTTGGC
>MWEJ01000126.1 GCA_002071025.1 Verrucomicrobia bacterium ADurb.Bin070
CGAGGCGACCATCCCCGTGATCGTGGACGCGGGCCTGCGCGCGCCGTCGCAGGCCGCCGCCGCGCTGGAGATGGGCTGCGACGCGGTGCTGGTCAATACGGCCGTCGCCGATGCGGGCGACCCGCCGGCTATGGCCGCGGCCTTCGCGCAGGCGGTGGCGGCCGGCCGCAGCGCCCGGCGGGCCGGCCTGATGCCCGTGGGGCAGGAGGCGCAGGCCAGCAGTCCGCTGACCGACTTTCTGCAGGGAGGGGAACGCGCGTGAACGCCGCCTCAGCATCGACGAGCGGGATTCCCCCCGATCTGGATCCGCGGCCTTGGCTGGCGCTGCCGACGCCGGACGCGCGGGCGGTCGCCGCCGCCCTGGCCACCGAAGAGCCCGACGAGACCACGTTTGTCACGCTGGCGCGCGCGGAGCCGGCGCACTGGCTGGAAGTCCTGGCGCAGCGGGCGCAGGCGCTGACGCGCCGCCAGTTCGGCCGCACGATTCAGCTCTACGCGCCGCTCTACCTCTCGAATTACTGCTCCGGCGGCTGCGCCTACTGCGGGTTTGCCGCCGACCGCAGTCAGGTGCGCCACCGGCTGGAGCCCGACGAGATCGCGCGCGAGCTGGCCGCGCTGAAAGAGCTGGGGTTCGAGCAGGTGCTGCTGCTGACGGGCGAGCACACGCCGCACGCCGATTTCGTCTACCTGCGCGAGGGCGTGCGCACGGCGGCACGCCTTTTCCACGAGGTCACGGTCGAAGCCTTTCCGATGACGGCTGACGAGTATCGTGCACTGGCCGAGGCCGGATGCACCGGCGTGACGATCTACCAGGAGACCTACGATCCCGAAGCTTACGAACGCTTCCACCGGTGGGGCCCGAAACGCGACTACGCCGCGCGGCTTGAGGCGCCGTCGCGCGCGCTGGCCGGCGGCGTCGCGACCGTGGGACTCGGTGCGCTGCTGGGGCTGGCCGATCCACTGGCCGACGCACTCGCGCTCTTCCGGCACGTCCGCGCGCTGCAGCAGCGCTTCTGGCGCGCGGCGTTCTCCGTTTCGTTTCCCAGGCTGCGTCCCGAGGCCGGGGGCTTTCAGGCGCCGTATCCGGTCTCCGACCGCTGGCTGGCGCAGCTCATCTTCACCTTCCGCATCTGTCTGCCGGAGACCACGCTGGTGCTTTCGACACGCGAGGCACCGGCGTTCCGCGACGGCTTGGCGGGAGTGGGCGTCAACCGCATGAGCGCTGGCAGCCGCACGACGGTGGGCGGCTATGACGGCCACGCCGAGGACGAGGGCCAGTTTGCGGTGTCGGACGGCCGTGACGTGACGGCCTTCTGCGCGATGCTGCGCGGGCGCGGCTTGGATCCCGTCTTCAAAAACTGGGACGCCGCATACCGTTCGGTGCTGCCGCCGTCCGGGGGGGTGCCGGCATGACCCTCACACCTCAGCAGCAGGCGCGCTACGCGCGGCATCTTGCGCTGCCTGAAATCGGCGCAGCCGGACAGGCGCGCCTCTCAGCAGGCAGCGTCCTGGTGGTCGGCGCGGGCGGACTCGGCTCGCCGGCGGCCCTCTATCTGGCGGCGGCGGGGGCGGGACGGATCGGCGTGATGGACGGCGACGCGCTTGAACTGAGCAATCTGCAGCGCCAGATCCTGCACCGCACGGCCGACCTCGGCCGCCCCAAGGCCGCGTCGGCGGCGGATGCCCTGCGCGCGCTGAATCCCGAGGTCGAGATCGTGCCGATCCCGCAGCGACTGACCGCAGCGAACGGCGACGGGGTGATCGGCGGCTATGATGTCGTGATCGACGCGACCGACAGCTTCGCGGCGAAATTCCTGATCGCGGATCTTTGCCACGCGGCCGGCCGGCCGGTGGTGCACGGCGGCATCCGCGCATTCGAGGGGTCGGCGATGACGGTCATCCCGGGGCGCGGCGCCTGCTACCGCTGCGTGTTCGAGCAGCCGCCGACGGCAGAAGAGGGTGCGCCGCGCGGGCCGCTGGGCGCACTGCCGGGCGTGATCGGCGCGGTGCAGGCGACCGAAGCGCTCAAGCTGCTGCTCGGGGCGCCGGCCGAGGCGCTGCTAATCGGCCGTCTGTTCGTGTACGACGCCTGGCGCTTGACCGCCCGGACCGTACGCGTGACACGGCGGGTGGAATGTCCGCTGTGCGGAGGAGAGGTAATCGCATGAATCAGGCAACCAAGATCGATATGCAGGGGCTGTATCTGGTGTTGACGGATCCGGTGACGGGATATGCGCGCTGCGCCGAGGCGGCGGTCGCGTGCGGCGTGACGTGGCTGCAAGTGCGGATGAAGCGTGCGCGGCGCGACGAGATCGTCGCGGTCGGCCGCACGCTGCGCACCATCACGCGCGGCACGGTGACGCGCCTGGTGATCAACGATGATGTCGGGATCGCGCGCGAGGTCGATGCCGACGGCGTGCACCTGGGCCAGGGCGACATGCCGCTGGACGAGGCGCGGCGGCTCTGGCCGGCGGCGGGCAAGGTCTTCGGCCTTTCCACGCACAGCCGCGCGCAGGCCGCGCGCGCGGTCGGGTGCGCGCCGGATTACATCGGCGTGGGGCCGGTTTTCGCCACGCCGACCAAAGCGATCCCTGATCCGGTGCTCGGCCTGGAGGAGGCGGGGGCGATCATCCGCGCTTCTCACGTGCCGACCGTGGCGATCGGCGGCATCGGCCCCGAGAATCTGGCCGACGTGCGCCGCCACGGCGCCACGGCCTTCGCGGTGGTGCGCGCGGTCAACCAGGCGGCCGATCCCGAGGCGGCCATCCGCAGCCTTCAGGCGGTGTGGCAGGCGGCGGGCGTGATCCAGCCGCCGCCCAGCACCTCGTCGCCGTCGTAGAGCGCCGCCATCTGGCCCGGCGTCACGGCGAACTGAGGCTCGTCGAACTGCAGGTTGAGCGCACCGTCCGCGCAGAACGCGTAGCGGCAGCCGACGCCCTTGTGGCGGTAGCGCAGCCGCGCGGTGACCGGGCGCGGCGCAACGGGGGGCTCCCCCGCGATCCACTGCATGTCGGCCACGCGGCAGGCGTCGGCCAGCACGCCCTCGCGATCATCCACGACCAGCGTGTTGGTGGCGGCGCAGACCTCTTTGACGTACACCTTGCGTCCCACCGCGATGCCGAGGCCGTCGCGCTGGCCGACCGTGTAGTGAATGATACCGCGGTGCCGGCCGAGCACGCGGCCGGCGGTATCCACGATCGGCCCGGGCTCGGTTCCGGCGCCGTTGAAAAGGACCGAGATATCGTCCCCCTCGAAGAAATCCTGGCTTTCGGGCTTCGCGTTCAGGTCGTCCAGCCCGGCCTCGTGCGCGAGCGCGCGCACCTCGTGCTTGGTCTTGTCGCCGAGCGGGAAGAGGATCTCGGCCAACTGCGCCTGCGAGAGGCGCGCGAGGAAATAGGACTGATCCTTGGCCGGGTCCGCTCCGCGTAGCAGGCGGTGGCGGCCGGCGGTTGCGTCGCGTACGATGCGCGCGTAATGGCCGGTCGCGAAGCGGTCGAAACGGATGCCGAGTGCACGGGCGCGGGCCGGCAGGAGCCCGAACTTCATGACGGGGTTACAGAGGGCGCAGGGGTTGGGGGTCAGTCCCGCGAGGTTTTGGCTGCGGAACGCGTCCAGCACCCAGCGGTCATACTCGTCGGCCAGCGGCACGGTGCGGTGGGGAATGCCGAGGCGTTCGGCGGTCGCGCGCGCCGCCGCGATGTCCTCGGCCTCGCCCGGCCCGTAACAGGCATTGCGCTTGGCCGAGGTGAACGGCTGCTTGGGGTCCCAGATGCTCATCGTCAGCCCGATGACGTCATACCCCTGCCGCTTGAGCAGCCAGGCCGCGACGCCGGAGTCCACCCCGCCGCTCATGCCCACCGCCACGGTGAGTCCGTTTGTCCCGTCGTGTCGCGCGTCGCTCATGGCCTGCTCCTGCTTGTCATGACCCCAGCATACCGGGTGCGGGCTGTTTAGGTCGAGACGGATTCGCGTCTTTGGAAAAAAGGGGGGCGTATCGCAACGTCCGCTTCGAGCTTGCGGGGCCTGCCTTCGAGGGGTATCATTCGGGGAACGTGTGTGTCGTCGGCGCACAGAATACGGGAGTGCCGCCTGAGTTCGCGCTGCCGCGAGACGCGCCGTCACGCCCCGGCCGGCGAGAACCCCGAGGCCGTGCTTGAATACAAACGCCAGAAGAGGAAGAGAACACATGAAGAAGATGATATGGGTAACGTCCGTTTTCGCCGCGTTTGCGGCGTTTGGCGGCGTGCTAGACAATGCATGGATCCAGGGTACGACCGACAAGAATCCGCTCGGCTACAAGCCGGGCGAGCCGATGGTCTTCACGCTCGCGCCGCAGGATCTGGATGGTGAGTTGCCTGCTGGCGAGTTCTTCCTCGACTGGTCGCGCACGGGCGACGACGGTGTCGTCGCGAGCGGCAAGGTCCCGTTCACGAAGGCTCCGTTCGTCTACACGACCAAGCTGGAGAAGCCCGGCTTCGTTCGCATCCGCGCGACCGTCGTCGACAAGAATGGCAAACGGTACGTGAAGACGTTCACCGGCGACGCGACGACGCCCGAGGGCAAGGCCGCGATGAATCGCTTCGAGCGTACGAATAAGAGCGTCTTCTTTGACGGCGGCGCGGGCGCGGACATCGACACGCTCAAGTCGCATCCAGAGCCTGCGGACTTCGATGCGTTCTGGGCGAAGCAATACGCGCGCCTTGATCGCGTGCCGATCAAGGCCGAGCTTAAGGAGGTGCCGTGCAACAACAAGAACGCCCGCATCTACGCGGTTCGGATCGACTGCGCGGGGCTGCGTCCCGTCACCGGATACCTCTCTGTTCCCGCGGCCGTCGACGCGGGCAAAACCTTCCCGGCCCGTCTTGAGACCCACGGCTACAGCGGCGATAGCTGCAAGCACGAGACCCCTTCCGGCGCGCGCGACAACGAAATCGTCCTCAACATCAACGCGCACGGCCTCAAGCTCGTTGAGTTCGGGGCGACCGAGGCGGACACCAAGGCGCTTCGGTGGGAAACCCGTTCCCATGACATGAGCTATGCATTCGATCCGCAGCAGAACGCCGATCCGGAAGTCGCGTACTTCAACGGCATGGTGCTACGCGTCAAGCGCGCGCTCCAGTACCTGAAGACGGTGAAGGGCTGGAACGGCCGGGACCTGCTCGCGTCCGGCGGCAGCCAGGGCGGCCTCCAGACCATCTGGGCGGCGGGCTGCGGCGAGGGCGTGACGTGCGCCGAGAGCGGAATCACCTGGTGCTGCGACATGTATACGAGCGGCAAGCTGCGCAAGGATCCCGCGCAGAAGCTCGCGGGCGACGGCTGGTACATCGCTTGGACGGATGCGTTGGGCTATTACGACGCGGCGAACTTTGCGAAGCGCATTCCGAAGAGCTGCTTCACCCTCATCACGCGTGCCGGTCTCGGCGACTACTGTTGCCCGCCCACGGGCCTCGCCAAGATGTGGAACAACATGAGCTGCCCGAAGAAGATCCTCTGGGTGCAGGGTTCGCAGCACGGCTACGTGCCGCCGAAGGCCTACGACGGCCGCGACTTCACGCGCGAGGCGCCGGCGAAGTGACGGTGCGGGCAGGCTTGCACCTGAGCAGCATGGCCGCGTGAGCCACCACGAACAACGACCCGGCGTTGTGCACCAACGCGCCCAACGCCGGCCCGAGACGCCCCGTAGCGGCCAGCAGAATGGCGCATCCGTTGATCAAAAGCGACGCCCCGATGTTCACGCGGATGTTAGCCAGCGTCCTGCGCGACATGATGACGAGGTAAGGCAGCAGCCGGATGTCGTCCCGCATCAGCACGATGTCCGCCGCTTCCACCGCGATGTCACTCCCCATCCCGCCCATCGCGATGCCGACTGTCGCCGTCTTCAAGGCCGCCGCGTCGTTGACGCCGTCGCCAACCATGGAGATCGCCTCGCTCTCGTCGACGTGGCTCAGCACCCGCGACACCTTGTCCTCCGGCAGGAGATTGGCCTCGACATCGTCGATTCCCGCCTCCGCCGCCATCCGGTGAGCCGCCGCTGAATGGTCGCCGGTGAGCAATAGCATTTTGCGGATTCCGCTTCTTCTGAGCGCGTCGATGATGGTCCTGGCATCGTCGCGGAGCGTGTCCGAGAGCGCGATCCATCCCGCGAAGCCGCCGTTGATCTCCGCCGCGACGATCGCCTGCCCGGACTCGCGCGCCTCCTCGATCCGCAGCCGGTCTTCCTCGGCGACCACACTCCCGCGCGACGTCAGCCACGCGGTTGTTCCCAGCGCGATCCTCACGCCGTCGACGTCCGCCTCCACGCCCTTGCCTGGAACCATCTTGAAGAACGAAGGGGACGGCGCATCGGGAACCGCTCCGGCGATCGTCTTGCCCAGCGGATGCTCCGATCTCGCCTCCGCCCCTGCGGCCAGGCGCAGCAACGCATCGGGCGTGTACGCGGGCGTCACCGTGACCACGTCCGCCACGGAAGGCCGTCCGCGGGTCAGCGTGCCGGTCTTGTCGAAGGCCATGGTCGTGATGCGTCCCATCTGCTCGAGCGCCTCTCCCGATTTCACGAGAACGCCATACCGGCTCAGGTTCGCCATGCCCGCCATGATCGCCGTCGGCGTGGCCAGCACCAGCGCACACGGGCAGAACACGACCAGAATGGTGACGCCGCGGATCAATTCGCCCGTGACCAGCCAGACGGCCAGCGCCGTGACGAAGGCGGCGGGCACGAGAAACGACGCCCACTTGTCGGCAAGCCGCACGACCTTCGCCTTGTTGTTTTGCGCCATTTCAATCAGCCGCGTGATGCGCTTGAGCGTTGAATCGGCTGGCGCTTTCATCGCGCGCACGTCCATGGAGCCGAACAGGTTGATGGTCCCCGCCATGACGCTGTCGCCTGCGGTTTTGTCCACCGGCAGCGATTCGCCCGTGATGATCGCCTGATCGACCGACGTGTTGCCGTTCACCACCACGCCGTCCACCGCGATCATCTCGCCCGGCCTTACGCGGATCACATCGCCCAACACCAGCGCATCGACATCCACCATCTCCTCTGCACCTTCCTGGACCCGGCATGCCTGCTTGGGCGCGAGATGAAGCAGGGCCTTGATGCCGGCACGGGCTTTGCGTAACGTGCGAGCTTCCAGCATCTCGCCCAGCGTCATGATGAACGCCACCTCGCCCGCCGCGAAAATCTCGCCGATTCCGACGGCGGCGATCATCGCCACGCTCACCAGCATCCCCGCCCGGATGCTGCCCGTTCTGAGAAACTTCCGAAAGGCGAACACAATGATCGGCAAACCACACAAAGCAATGGGAACCCATGCCGGATCAGACAGCGACGCCACCGTGACGCCGTGCCCCGCATGGGCGTGCCCGCCGTTCATCATAAAGCTCCACACCAGCGCCGGCAGCGACACGGCGCAAAATACGCCCGTGCGCAAGGCCTCGTCTGCAAACACGCTTCTGATTTTCGTACCAAAGTTCATACTTCCCCGGAGTTTACACGCTGCCACACGTGACTTCAAGTCAGCCGTAATCCGCCGCTCCCGCCTGTTGTGAGCGAGCGTTTGACGTCTGTTCACCCTTTTTACGAGCATATGGGAGGTACGGCCAGCGGCGCCTCCGTAACAGGGCGCGGCCGCGAGCCGACTTCCTCACCGGATCGTATCAGTCAAACAGGGCGGTCGAAAGGTAGCGCTCGCCGGCATCGGGCAGCACAGTCACGATCGTCTTACCGGCAAAGGCCTCCTCCTGTGCCAGGCGCACGGCTGCCAGCGCTGCCGCGCCGGAAGAGATGCCGACCAGCAGCCCCTCCTCCTTGAAGAGCCGCCGCGCAAACGCGATCGCCTCCTCGCTGGTCACCCGTTCGACACGGTCGATCAGCGACAGGTCGAGCGTCTCAGGAATGAAGCCGGCGCCCAGTCCCTGGATCCTGTGGGGACCGGGCTTGAGCGGCTCGCCCGCCAGCGCCTGCGTGATCACCGGGCTCTCGGCAGGCTCCACCGCGACCGCCAGCACAGGCGTCGCGGAGACCCGCTTGAGGTAGCGCGACGAGCCGGAGATCGTGCCGCCGGTGCCGACGCCGGCGACCAGCGCCGCCACCTGGCCGCCGGTATCCGCCCAAATCTCCGGCCCCGTGGTCTGTTCGTGGACCGCAGGATTGGCCGGGTTATTAAACTGCTGCGGCATGAAATATTTTTCCGGGTCTTCCGTCGCGATCTGTTCGGCTTTCGCGATCGCCCCTTTCATGCCCTCAGGTCCCGGCGTCAGCACAAGCTGCGCGCCGAGCGCCGCCACCACGCGCCGCCGCTCGACGCTCATGGTCTCGGGCATGGTGAGGATCAGGCCGTAGCCGCGGGCCGCCGCGACCGAGGCCAGCGCGATGCCGGTGTTGCCGCTGGTGGGCTCCACGATGACGCCGCCTGGTTTGAGCGCGCCGCGCCTCTCGGCGTCGAGCACCATCGAGGCGCCGATGCGGCATTTGACTGAATACGCGGGATTGCGCGCCTCCAGTTTGGCATAGACTGTGGCGCGCGCACCGTCGGTCACGCGGTTCAGCCTGACCAGCGGTGTGTTGCCAAAGGATATCGCGAGATTGTCATAGGTTTTTTGTGTCATGTCCGCCTCCTTTCGGGCGCTAGGCTTGGCTGGCTTTCAGGGCTTGGTCGATGTCCGCTTGCAGGTCTTCGAGATCCTCCAGTCCGACCGACAGCCGCAGAAAGTCCGGTGTCACACCGGTGGCCGCCTGCTCCGCCGCAGCGAGCTGCTGGTGGGTCGTCGAAGCCGGATGAATGACCAGCGTTTTGGCGTCGCCGATGTTGGCCAGGTGCGACACCAGCTTGACGTGGTCGATGAAGCGCCGCGCCGCTTCATGGCCGCCCCGGATGCCGAATCCGACCAGGCCGCCGAACCCCCGCTTGAGGTACTTCGCGGCGACCGCGTGGTCCGGATGGCCGGGCAGGCCGGGGTAGTTGACCCAGGCCACC
>MWEJ01000127.1 GCA_002071025.1 Verrucomicrobia bacterium ADurb.Bin070
GTCTGCGCGACGCGCGGCAATTTGAACAATGAGATCGGGCTGCCGCTCAGCCTGTTGACGTTGGGCGCAGAGACGGCATACGGCATCTTCGAGGCCGGCACCAACCACCCGGGCGAGATTGCAGGGCTAGCCGATGTGCTGCGCCCCGATATCGCGATCATCGCCAGCATCGGCTGCGCCCACATCGAGCACTTCGGCTCGCTGGAGGCGATCGCCCTTGAAAAGGGTGAGTTGCTGCGCGTGCTACCGTCCGGCGGCGCGGCGGTGCTCTGTCGCGAGACGGTCTGTTTTGAGCGCCTGGCAGCCTGCGCGACGGCACCGGTCGTGACGACCTCGCTGACAACGCGCGAATCGGATTATTACGGCGAGCCGCTGGATCTGTCAGTCGGCCGGATGCGGGTGTCGGAGCGCGCGACCGGCGAACAGACTGAGCTGCGCAGCGGGTTGCCCGGGGAGCACAACGCCTCGAACCTGCTGCTGGCGTTCGCGGCGGCCCGCACGGCGGGCGTGCCGGCGGGGGCCGCGGCGGAGGGACTCGCGCGGCTGGTTCTCCCCGGCATGCGCTGGGACGTGAGCGAGCGTGGCGGCGTCACGGTGGTGAACGACGCCTACAACGCCAATCCGCAGAGCATGCGCGCCGTGCTGCGCACCTTCATGCAGGCACCCTGCGCGGGCCGGCGGATCGCGGTGCTGGGCGACATGCTGGAGTTGGGCGCGCATACCGAAGTTCTGCATCGTGAACTGGGGTGTGTGGTCGCGGAACTGGCGCCGGATGCGTTGGTTGCTGTGGGTTTTGACACTGCGCGCTATGTGGCAGATGAGGCCGTCAAACGCGGTTATCCGGCGGCGCGGGTGACGTGTTGCGCGGATGCGGCGGATGCGGCCGCGACGGTATCGGCGCTGGCGCGTGCCGGCGACAGCGTGTTGTTAAAGGCGTCACGCGGCATGAGATTGGAGCGGATACTGGATGCGTGGACCGTATGATCAGGTGAATGCGCTCGTGTTGGGCGCCGGGGCCAGCGGTGAGGCGGCGGCGCTGCTGCTGGCGGCGCGCGGCGGCCGTGTACGGGTGCTGGACGAAGGCGACGGCGCGGCGCGTGCCGCCGTGGCCGGGCGGTTGCGTCAGGCCGGGATCACGGCGCACTTCGGTGCCGGCGGCCTGCCGGAAGAGCCGTTTGACGTGTGCATCGCGAGCCCGGGGTTCGCCCTCCAGCATACATGGATCGCGGCATGCCGCGTGCGCGGCACGCCGGTGATCTCCGAGTTGGAACTGGGCGCATGTTACTGGCCCGGGCGCGTGCTGGCCGTGACCGGCAGCAAAGGCAAGAGCTCGCTGGTCAAGCTTTGCGCGGACACGTTGAACGGTGCGGGCGTGTCGGCGTCGCCGGCCGGCAATTACGGGATTCCGCTCAGCCGGCTGGCGCTGGAACGGCCTGAGCTGGCGTGGGCGGTGACGGAGGTCAGCTCGTTTCAGATGGAGCATACGCGGACGTTCAGCCCGGATATTGCGATCCTGCTGAATCTTCAGGCGGATCACCTCGACCGCCATGCGGACATGGCCGAGTACAAGGCGCTCAAGCTGTCGCTGTTTGCGGCCATGCGTCCGGGGCGTGTCGCGTTACTGCCGTCCGGGCTGTCGCACGAGGGGCGCATTCCGGAAGGTGTCGATCTGTTACGCTTCGGGGCGGACGCGGGCTGCGACTGGGCCTATGCGGATCACGCGGTGATGGGCGTGATGAGAGGATGTGTCTGCAAGGTCGAGCTGCGCGGGAGCTGGTTTGACAATGCTGTCTTGGGCGCGGCGGCGGCGGCCGGCGTGGCGGCGCTGCGGCATGCCGGGCTGGATGATGCGAGGATCGAGAACGGGTTGGCCTCGTTTGTGCCGTTGGCGCATCGCATGCAGACGGTCGCGGTCAGTCGGCAGGGGGTGCGGTACGTCGACGATTCCAAGGCCACCAGTCTAGCGGCGACGGCTGCCGCGCTGCGGATGGCGCAGGGCCCGGTCCGCCTGATCGCCGGCGGACTTCTGAAAGAAAAGGACCTGGACGGCGTAAAAGAGTTGCTGACACAAACCACAAAAAAAGTGTATCTTATCGGGCAATGCGCTGAGCAGATGTTTCAGGCGTGGTCAGCGTCGGTTCCCTGCGAGGTGTGTGGCACGCTCGAGCGAGCTGTGGAGTCCGCCCGGTGCGATGCATTGCCGGGGGATGTCGTGCTGTTGTCGCCGGGCACAGCCAGTTTTGATCAATTTTCAAGCTATCGGGAAAGAGGAGAACGTTTCACAGAACGGGTCCGTGCGGTTGCGGATCTTGATGAGCGTTTCTTTTCTGAGGGCAAGAAGGACAAGGAGACACAATGAATCGTCAAATCATGCGTGTTGCAGCGGGCGCGAATCTGGTGGTGGGATGCCTCTTGCTGCAAGGATGCGGTATGTTTGGAAAGCCGAAGGATCACACCGTGACCCAGGTGCCGGACGGCGATTTGCCGCCGGTCGAGGTTCAGACGCTGGAGCCCGCCGCGCCGGTCGAGACGATGCCGGTGGTCGAGACGGCGCCCGCCGCATTGCCGACGGTGCCGAGCACGACGCCTTACACGATTCAAAAGGGCGACACGATTTCCTCCGTGGCCTACAAGTACAGCTTGCGTTGGCAGGATGTGGTGGCGGTGAATCCCGGCATCTCGCCCAACCGCCTGCGTATCGGCCAAGTGATCCAGCTCCCGGGGCAGGTCGATTTGGGCCATGTGCGCCAGGTCCCGGTGGCGACGCCGCGGGCTCCCCGCGTGAGCGCGCCGAAGGTTTCAGCACCGAAGACGTCGACGAGCACAGCGGCCGTGACCGGTCCGGCGACGACCTACGTGGTCAAGCCGGGCGACTCGCTCTCCGTGATTGCCTACCGTCACGGCATCAAGACGGCGGATCTGCGCGCGGTCAACGGACTGAAGGGTGACAAGATTGTGGTTGGCCAGAAGCTGAAGATCGTGGGCGCGACCAAGAAGCCGGCCGCGACGACCAAGGCTGCCGCCGCCGCGCCGAAGATGGCCGCGCCCAAGGCGACGGCCGCTGCGCCCAACGCGTCAGAGGTGAAGCCGAAGGAGACGGTCGTTGCGCCGCCGCCCGCGCCCGCGCCGGCCCCGGCTGCCGTCGAGACCGCCGCGCCCGTGGCCCCGGTTGAGAGTGCGCCGGTGAAGATCGATGCCGCCGCCCCCGCCCCGGCGGCCGCGGCTGATCCGAATGTCCAGACCTATACGGTCAAAGAGGGCGAGGATCTCTATGCGGTGGCCATCCGCTGGGGTGTGAGCCCGAGCGACCTGAAGGCGCTGAACAATCTGACCTCGTCTGAGCTCAAGGCGGGGACGGTCCTGAAGATTCCTGGCGGCGTGCAGTAACACGAGACGGCTCCATGCGTAAGACGCTGACTACTCTGGCACTCACCGTAGTCGCGCTACTGGGTCTAGGAATTGTTCTGCTGGCCACGGCCAGCGCGGTGCGGGCTCAAGGCTTATATGCCGACCCGCACTTTTTTGTTAGACGTCAGTTGATGTGGCTCGGCGTGTCGTTTGTGGTGGTGTTTGCCGCCACCCGCTTTGATTACCATTGGTGGAAGGAGACGCCGGCGCTGAGCGTCGGCTTCTACCTGATGGTGGTAACAGCCTTGCTCTTGGTGTTCGTTCCGGTGATCGGCAGCAAGGTCAAGGGCAGTTACCGCTGGCTCAATCTGGGCCCGTTGCGCATGCAGCCGAGCGAATTCGCGAAGGTGCTCACCGTGGTGGCGATGAGCGTCTGGATGGATCGTATCGGACGGTGCGTGCGCCAGTTTTGGAAAGGTGCCGTATTCCCTGCGTTCGGCCTCGTGGTGATTGCCGGACTGCTGGTCATGGAGCCGGATTTCGGCGCGACGATGGTGGTGTGCGTGGCTGGCGGCGCGTTGATGTTTGTGGCCGGCACCCGCATCATCTATCTGCTGTTTTTCGGTGTGGCGGGCGTCTCGGTGGTCGGGGCCTTTGTGCTGGCCAACGCCAACCGGATGGAACGCATCACGGCGTGGCTGCACGGCGAGGAGAGCGGGTCGTCCGCCGCCTATCAGTTGAAGCAGGCGCTGCTGGCGTTTGAGAATGGCGGGCCGTGGGGCGTCGGCTTCAACCAGAGCATTCAGAAATACAACTACCTGCCAGAGGCGCACACCGACTTCATTTATGCCATCGGCGGCGAGGAGTTCGGCTTCATCTTTTCAATCAGCGTCATCGCGGCTTACGTGGTGATTCTGGTGTGCGGCATGCTCATCAGCCTGCGCGCGCCGGACCGTCTCGGACGGTTTCTGGCATTTGGCATGACGCTGTTGCTGGTGTTTCAGGCGGCGTTCAATATCGGCGTCGTGACCGGATGCCTGCCCACCAAAGGGTTGGCCTTGCCCTTTATGAGTTATGGCGGGACGAATCTGGTGACGGCCATGCTGGCCATCGGCACCTTGATGAATATCGGGCGGCATGTCGATGTGTTTGACGAGCGGCTGCATACGCAGGTCGTCAAAAACGCGACGATCAAGTTGTAGTTTTTAACGCAGAGGCGCAGAGGCGGAGAGACGCAGAGTTTTTATTGAGCCTGCCGCATTAATTTGGTGCGGCGGCAAGCGGTCTGTCGGCGGCAGCTTCAATGCTTGTTTTTCACATGGCTTAACCTACTCGTGCCGCAGGGCGGTGAGCGGATCGAGCTGGGCGGCTTTCCAGGCCGGGTGCGTGCCGAACGAGATGCCGGTGATCACGGAGACCGCGAGGGCGACGACCAGCGATTCGGAGGTGACGACCGCTTTGAGTCCGGCCTCGCCGCCCATGCGCGAGATCATCTCGGCGGCGGCCGCGGTCGCAATGCCCAAGCCGGCGCCGAGCCCGCCGCCGATGGACGTCAGCAGGACGGATTCCGCGAGGAACTGCCACAAAATGTCGCGTTTGCGCGCGCCCAGCGCCCGGCGCACGCCGATCTCGCGTGTCCGCTCGAAAATGTTGGCGAGCATGATGTTCATGATGCCGATGCCGCCCACCAGCAGGGAGATCGCGGCGATCGACGTCATCACCACGGTGAAGATGCGTTGCGTACGGCGCGCACTCTGCAGCAGTTCGTAAGGGACTTGCACTTCGTAGTCGACCTGCGTGTGTGCGCTGCGGAGGTAGGTGCGCAGCCGGCCGGCCGTGCCGGGGATGGCGTCGATGTTTTTGGCCGCGAGATAGAGGAAGTCATAGTCCACCTTTTCAGCCATGCCGCGGCGCATCTGGATGGTGATGCCGCCCCAGAGCGAAGTGGCCGTCTCCAGCGGCATGCAGACGAGGTTGTTGAGTTCGAACTGGCCGCCGATGCGGCCGCCCCCCGGATTCTCCATCAGGCCCACCACACGGAACGAGACGTTGCCGATCACCACGGCTTGTCCGAGCGGGTCGCGGTGGCCGAAAAGACGGCGCGCGGCCTTGGTGCCGACCACGCAGACCGGGTCCAGAATCTTGCCGTCGGTCGGCGTCAGGAAGCGGCTGCGGCTGTCCACCAGCCGGCAGCGGGAGACTTTCAGAAACGCCGGGGTGGTGGCGACGGCTTTAATGTCGGTCGAGGTCTGGCCCAGATAGATCTCGCGCCGTACCTCCATGACCGGTACGATCAACCGCACATTCTCAAAGACGTTCTCGATGTGCTCCACATCGCGCTGGGTGATGCCGTACCGCTGCGTGTAGGAGCGCGTGGTCTGCTGCGCGTTGCCTTCCGCAGGCTTGACCGAACGCAGGATGATGTTGTCGATGCCCTGCGACTCGATCTGACGCAGCGCTTCCTGCCGCCCGCCCTCGCCGATGGCCAGCATGGCCACGACCGCCGCGATGCCCAGAACGATGCCGAGCGTGGCCAGCAGCGACCGCACCAGGTGCCGGGTCAGGCTGGCGTAGACGGTGACGCTCATTTCCAGCAGGTTCATGTTTCGCTGGCCCTCCCGTCATGGATGCTGACCGCCTGCGTGGCGTATTTGCGGTAGGCCGGGTTGTGCGTCACCATGATGATCGTCTTGCCGCTGCGGTGCAGCTCTTGGAAAATGCCCATCACCTCCAGGCCGGTCTGCTCATCGAGGTTGCCGGTCGGCTCGTCGGCCAAGATGACGGGCGGATCGTTGGCCAGCGCGCGCGCGATGGCGACGCGTTGGCATTGTCCGCCTGAGAGCTGGGTGGGGCGCGAACCGTAGCGGCCGTCCAGGCCGAAGCGGTCCAGCAACGCTTTGCCCCGCTGGCGCATCGCGGCGCGCGGGATGCCGGCATACTGCATCGGCACGCAAACGTTCTCGAGGATCGTCAGGTGCGACAGCAGATTGAAGGACTGGAAAACCATGCCGATCATCTTGCAGCGGACCGCTGAGGTGGCATCGTCGTTGAGCCCCGACACCGCGCGCCCCTCAAGCAGATAAGTCCCGGCGGTGGGACGCATCAGCAATCCGAAAAGATTGAGCAGGGTGGATTTGCCTGAGCCCGAAGGCCCCATCACGGTCAGGAACGCGCCATGCCGCACGATAAGGTCGGTGGCGCGCAACGCATAGATGAGCGTGCCGCCGACCGCGTACGTTTTTTCCAGCCCGGTCAATTCGATCAACGGCGGGGTCGGCGACAGGGCGGGTGGGCTCGGCTGGGTCATGGCGTGATCGGCTCCACGAAGCGGGTTGACAGAATCTCCAGCGCGGCGCGGTCCAGGACAAACAGCACGTCCAGTCCGCGTATGGCGGCATACCGCTTGCCAAAGCCGGCGTCGCGCCCAACCAGCAGCGTCTTGCGCACGGCGTCCTGTGCGTCAACGTCGATGCTGATTTCAAGCCAGGGGGCGCTCAACCCGTAGGCCGCGAGGCGCTCGGCCGTCAGTCCCTCGCCCTCGATGCGGTCGGCCCGCAGATCTTCCAGGCCGGCCGTCAGCGCGTGCAATGGCGCTTCGGCGATGCGTCCTGAGGAGCCTTCGCCCAGGTGCCAGAGCGCCTCGCCGCTGTCGCGCTCCACGGTCACCACGGCCGGCGCGTCGTCGCGCTTGACCGTGATCCGCCGCAGGCTGGCACGCGGCAAGGCCAGCACACTTTTGTCGCGCAGGCTGAACACGCCGGCCGTGTTGACCAGAGCCGGCGGCAGATTGCTACTGGCGATTTGGAAAACCGTGGGCGCATTCGTGAAGACCAGATGATACACCGCGTTCTCAAGGTCGCCGGGCTGGATCAGAAACCGCCACGCGCCCTGGTCGGAGGCGACCTCGACATGGCTGAGCGGCAAGGCGCGTTCGAGCATGTCCGCAGCGGGCTCCGTGCCGTTTTCAAAGATCGCGTCTGCCTTCAGACGTAGCAGCCGCTCCACGGTTTCGCGCACCGCCGTCTGGTCTGCCGCATCGGCCACAGGGGCCTCAAAGCGCCAGACCCCGTTGGTCTGGGTCAACACGAACAGCGTGTCGGCCAAATGGATCTGAAGCCGTCGCACTCCCGCGGCAGGCCCGTAAAAGGGGCGGGGATCGCGCAGGCTGCCGACTGTCAGTCGGAACGCTTCTGCGACCGAGTTGGAGACTGCGCCGATCGTTCCGCCGTCCGGCAGCAGCGCATAGCAGAGTGCCGCGGCGCTGTCGAGCGTGTGGCCGAATATGAGTTTCGCGGGAGGTGCGCCGCTGCTCTCCTGCACGCTGATATGAACGCCATAATCAATGCCCAGTCCGTACACGCCCATCCGGGTTTTCAGGGCGGTTTCGGTCTCGGCCACATCCATGACGTTCGAGACGGTCGGCCAAACAAAGTGCGACAGCCGTGCCTCGTAGAGCGTGTCCAGCAACGCATTGACTTTGTCGTCGTCTGCGGGGGCCGCCGCCGGCTGGACCAGCCGCCACGTGCCGGACTCTTTGGCGAGCGTGATGAACGGGCTGCCGGGGGCGCGGATCTCCAACGTTCGGACCGCGCTGCGCGGGCCGTACACCAACTTGCGAGACCGGAGGTCGTCTGCCGTGCGCGGGATCGCATCGTGCAGCGCGGCCGGCACCACGAGGATGTGATCGGTCCCGTTTACACGCACGTAAAGTTCGTTGCCGAGCGGTGTGAACGCGCCGAGCAGAATCTCCTGGCGCTGCTGCGAGCCTTCCAGCATCACATGGATACGGGCTGGTGCCAGGCCGAATTCGCGCAGCGATAGCTCGCGCTTGCGAATCTCATGGAATGCGAGGGCGTCATGGATGCGCGCGGTTTCAAAAGCGTCGAGCACCCGCGCCACCGTTCCTTGCTCGATCTGAGCGGAAAAGGGCGCGGTCAGATGCCAGCGGTCCCCCGTCAGCGCGAGGCCGATCCGCGTATCTCCCCGGTCGATCGTCAGGCGTACCACGCGGCCCAGAGCCTCATCAATCAGGTTGGGCCGCGCCTTTTCCTGCACCGCGAAATCACGCTGTCGCTGGTGCAGCGCCCAGAGGAGCAGCGAACAGGCCGCGATGGCCGTCAGCAAGAACAGAATGATCCGGCGATTACCCATAACCGTTGCCTACCGCCTCGCTTTCAGTGATGCCAGACAGAACGCCAGGAAGACGCAGAACGGCACGACGCCCGCGGCTCCTGCCATGAACATGATCCAGTCGCGTCGCGCGAATCCTGTGACCAGCGTGGCGTCGCCGCCCAGAGAGGGCGCGGAGCCCATGTCGATGCCGGCCAGCCAGGCCACGGCGTTCAGGAAGAAATCGCGGTTTGCGTTCGCGCGGGAAGCCAGCATGCCGTTCATGACAAAATCGGTCTCGCCGATCACGCACAGCCGTGTCGGCCGGAAGGCAACATCCTTGGCGACATTGCCGCCACGCTCGGACACCGCCGCCACCGCCACCGGCCCGGACGGTTCGATCTGCGGATCGAAGCGGCGCGGGAAAACGTCAGGTTTGCTTTCGCCCCATCCGCTGGCGTCGGTCGAGGCCAG
>MWEJ01000128.1 GCA_002071025.1 Verrucomicrobia bacterium ADurb.Bin070
GCAAAAAAGCGCTCGGCGCGCAGGTTGCGCAGCACCAGCTTGCTGGCGACCAGCATGCCGAGGAGCGACCCCATCGGATTGAAGGCCTGCGCCAGGTTCAGGCGCCGTGTGGCTGTCGCGGGATCACCCATCGACAGGATGTACGGATTGGCGGTCGTTTCCAGAAAAGCCAGCCCGAACGTCAGGATATAGAGCGAGAATGGGAACCAGTAGAAGTTCTCGGTGAGGGCGGCCGGCAGGAAGAGCAGCGCGCCGAGCGCGTAGAGGGCTAAACCGAGAAGGATGCCCGACTTATAGGAGAACTTGCGGATGAAGAGCGCGGCGGGGATCGCCATCGTGGCGTAGCCGCCGTAGAAGGCGAACTGCACCAGCGAGCTTTGCGTGTTGTTGATCTCGATAAAGACGGCTTTGAAGGCGGCGACCATCGGATTGGTGATGTCGTTCGCAAAGCCCCAGAGGGCGAAGAGCGTGGTGGTCAGCACGAACGGGAACACGAATTGCGCCGATACCACGCGGGCATCGGGCGTCGCCGAATGATCTGCCATAGTGATCTCCCTGTCGATAGAATCTGATGGAAAACCGCACCGCGCGCTTTCCGGTTTTTATGCGTTCGGAACTATACACCATTTCTGCGTTTCTGTGGCAATCCCTTTTTTTTGAGCCAAACGTGTGCCGGTCGGTCTAGCCCGAGCCCCAGCATGTAGTTGTAGAGGGCGAGGCGCAGCCCCTCGCCGAGCCGGGCGTGGTCGGGTGCGCCGGGCTCTTCATACGGGATCTCGTTGCGGGCGAAACGCCGCCCGGGGACGACTTCCGGAAGCAGGCGGATGCCGAACGCCGCAGGGGCGCGCGCGATCGGGCTGTGCGCCGTGAGCGCGAAGCGGTGCCAGTAGGCGGACTGGATGTGGCCGTCCGCGAAGCGCCGGCGCACGTACTCGAGCGCCGCTACGGTCTCGTCTACAGTCTGGGTCGGGAAGCCGTACATCAGGTAGGCGTGCACCAGGATGCCGGCGTCGGAAAAGGCTTGGCACGCGCGGGCCGCGCTGTCGAGCGTGACACCTTTGTTCATGAGCCGCAACAGACGGTCGTGCGCGCACTCGAGCCCGCCGGTTACCGCGATGCATCCGGCGCGCGCCATCAGGTCGGCCAGGGCCGGCGTGAAACCTTTTTCGAAACGGATGTTGCCCCACCAGGTGACGGTCTCGCCGCTCGCCAGCAGCGCCTCGCAGAGCCGACGGACCAGCGCCGGCGCCAGCGCCTCGTCGGTGAAGTGGAAGCCGCTCTGGCCGGTCTCGCGTTTCAGGCGGACGATGGCCGCGACGATCGACGCGGTCTCCGGCGTCTCATACCGCCCGATGTAGTCCAGCGCGACGTCGCAGAAGGCGCAGCGGTGCCAATAGCAGCCGTTGGCGAGCTGGAGCTTGAGCCACTTCCCGTCTGACCACAGGCGGTGCATCGGATTGGCCATTTCGACCAGATTGAGGTAGCGCGAAAGGTCGAGTCCGGCATAGCTCGGAACATGGAACGCCGCGTGTTGTATGTCGGACGTTGAGCATTGCGCGTTGAGCGTTGAACGCTGAGCGTTGAGATCGCCTTTCTTGGTGCTCAGCGTCCGCACGTGCGGCCCCTGGCCGAGAATGCCCAGCCATGGGGCGAACCCTTCGTCGAAGCAGAGATCGTCCACGTATTCAAAGACGCGCGGGTCATTCACCTCGCGCAGCTCGGTGTTGACGTAGCCGCCGCCGAAGACGATGCGCACGGCGGGCGCGAAGCGGCGGACGGCGGCGGCGATGCGGAACGCGGCGTAGACGGTGCCGGGGAAAGGCAGCGTGAGGCCGACGATGTCAGGCACGTGGCGTCGCAGCGCCTCCTCGGCGAGCTCGTCGATGAGCGCGTCGATCAGTGTGGGCGGCGCGGACAGCCGTTCCAGAAGCGGGTCGAACGACGGGGCGCTGAGCGCCAGACGTTCGGCGTAACGCGCGAAACCGAAGGCGGGGTCCACGCCTTCGCGCACGATGTCGGCCAGATCGTCGAGGTAGAGCGAGGCCAGCAGCTTGGCGCGGTCGATGACGCCCAGATCGCCGAAGAGTTCCGCGAGCGTCTGGTCGGCGTCGAGCCCGGTGCCGGCCGGGGCGAGCGCGTCGAAGCGCGGCCCCTCGGGCAGGTAACCGCGGCGTGCGATCAGCCAGCCTGCGGCATCGTCGCGCCCCTGTAGGAAGGCCACTGCGCTTGCGACCGTCGACCGGTAGTCGGCGAACCGGTCGAGGAAGAAGCGCACGAGGGGCGAGGGCGTGGCCTGGGCGCGGCAGGATTCGGCGATCTGGTCGAGGCCGTCATGCGAGAAGAGGCGCAAGACCAGTTCGAGCGAGAGGTCGGTCTGGCGCACCGCGGCACCGCATTCCGCCAAGAAACCGGCCAGCGCGGGCGTGGACGGGTAGGGGGTGTTGAGCTGAACCAGCGGCGGTGTTACGAGCAGGATCGTCATGGCAGGTTAGTGGGCGAAGTAGGCGACATCCGCGAGAGCGGCGACGATATCGTTGCGTCAGCGGGAAACCCGGCAGGTGGGACGCCTGCACCACGTGACGCTGCGGCCAAACTGCCAAACAGAATCGTGCCCGGAACCTTATCACCACAGGTTTGTGAATGCCAGTGAAAAAGGAACGTGGACGGTAATCGGTTGGTGACGGGGGATGCGAAATTTTCGCGTTTCTGACGAAAGCTTTGCGCAAGGCCGGGGGCGCGGACGGCCCCTTCCGCGGAAGGGGTGTTTGCACATTGTGGTGCAGACGAAGGGAGATTGGCGCGCCCACGGAGAGTCGAACTCCGCTTCCAAGGATGAAAACCTTGTGTCCTAACCGATAGACGATGGGCGCAAAAGTGGTCAACACATTATCAAAACGCGGCGGGCGCTGACAAGGGGGGAAATGAAAAAAAACAGCGTTACGGGAAAAGGCGTGGCAGCAGGCTGCCGGTGAGTTCGTCGTCGACCGCGAAGAAGGCGAATCCGGCGAGGCGGTGCCGACGGATGTCGGCGATTTGCGCGGCAGCGGTTGCGGCGTCGAGCTGGCACTCGTCGGCGCCGGTGCCGAGGCCGGGCACGAGTTTGTCGGCGGGGGCGGCGGCAAGGCACTGGTCCAGCCACGCGCGGAAGTCGGCCGGATTTTCGGTGTAGGTCATCGGGCAGGCGAAATCGATCAGTCCTTCGCGCAGCCAGTCTGGCCAGGCTTGGCCACGCTCGGCGGCGGCGGCGGGCGTGGGGAAGACGGCGGCCGAGAGCCGGACCTTGGGGGCGGCGGCGCGCAGGGCGGCGTGGACCTCGCGGATGAAGGCGGTCATGGCGGCGCGGCGGAACTCGGCGAAGGGTGCGGCGAGCGGTCCGCCGGGCAGGACGTCGGCGGGCCAGGCGGCGACGGAGGCGCCGCGCGCGGCCTCGAAGGCTTTGCGGGTGGCCGGCGCGTAGCAGCCGGCGGTTTCAGGGTAACGCACGTAGTCGAGGTGGATGCCGGCCACGCCGCGGCGGGCGAGCGCGCGCAGGCCGTCGATCAGCAGGGCGCGGTTTTCGGGCAGGGAGGGGCAGAGCCAAGGGAGGGTGTTGCCGGCGGCGTCGCGCATCAGGCGGCCCTCGCGGGTGAGGCGCGCGACCAGGGCGGGGTCGGCACCTTCCAGGGTCCAGCAGGTGGCCCAGGCGTGGAGGGCGATCGTGTGGCGGGCGGCAGCGGCGAGGGCTTCGTCCAGCGTGTCGGATGAGGGGCGGCTGCCGCGCCGCGTGTGAAGCGGGGTAGCGGCGCTTTGCCAGTGGACGAAGAGGGTGTTGATGCGGCGTGCGGCGAGCTGGTCGAGCAGGCCGTCCCAGCCGCGCGGGTGGCGGGCGGTCGGCAGCGGGTTCCAGGCGGCGCGCAGCTCGGCGGCGGAGGGGGCGTCGGGCAGGGGGGCGGGGGCGGTGGACGGCGGCAGGGGCGGCAGTCCGAGCTCCGGGCAGAGGTCCCGGGCCAGGGCATTCAGCAGGGCGGCGGCGGAGGGGTAGGCGAGGGGCGGGATGTGGGCGAACCAGGCGCCGCGCGGAGTGAGCAGGCAGGCCGGGAGGTCAGTGACGCGGCCGGTGTCGTCAGCCCAGGTGGCGACGGTGCGGACACGGGTGCCGGGAAGGGCGAAGGGAGGGATGATGCTGGTGGTGACGTGGGGGACGCGTGCCGGGGCGCCGGGCAGGAGCGAGGGGGCGCATGCCAGGGCGGACCAGGCCTGAGCGGGTTCGGCACCCTGCCAGGTCCCGGGGCGGAGGCCGAGGTGGGCGGCGAGCTGGGGCGAGGCGTTGTAGAAGACGATGAGGCGGCCGTTGCGGTCGAGGAAGCGGGTGAGGCGGTCGAGCTGGCGCGCGGGGAGGGTGGGGGCGTAGGGCAGGAACAGGAGTGTGTAGGGGTCGAGAGCGTCAAGGGTGTCGTCAATAAGGGCGAAGGGAATGGCGGCCTTGGCGAGCAGGCGGGCGCAGCGGTCGGAGAGCGCGGCGGCGAAGGCGGCTTCGCCCGGCGCGGTGGTGTCGGTGGCGCGGACCAGGGCGACGGCGTCCGTACGGGCGGAGAAGGCATGGAGGGTGAGGAGGGTCGTGCCGGCGGCCTGTTTCCAGGCCGAGACGCGGAGGGTGCGCGAATTTTCCCAAGGGCCGGGGTTGCCTTCGGGCAGGAAACGGCCGCGTGGCAGGTCGAGCCGTTGGCGTTCGCCGGGGGTGAAGGCGGGTTCGGCGTTGTACCAGCCGCTGCCGGACTGGAGGTGGAGGGAGAGTCCGCGCAGCGGTGAGGCGTCGGAGCAGGAGAGGATGAGCTGGAGCGCGGTGGCCGTTTTCGGGATACGGGCGGGGAGGGGGATGTCCCAGTAGAGGCGGTCGTGGGGGCCGTCAAAGCGGACCGGCAGGCGCAGGCCGTCGGGGGCGGCCTCGGCTGGTGCGGTGGCCTCGCCGGCGCGGATGTCGGCGGCGGACGGGAATGGCGGGAGCAGTGGGGTGTCGGCCGCTGCGGCGAGGCTGGCGGCGCCGAGGCCGGCGAGGAGGTGGAGGGCAGAAGGACGCCGGTTCACGTTATTCCCATTCGTAGGCGGCATCTGGTTTCTGGGCGGCTACCGCCGTTTCAAACTCCTTGTTGGGATTGAACTGGCGGAAGGCCGAGACGGTTTTGAAACCGTCGGCCGGGTAGGCTGGGTAGAAGGGAGCGGCCTGCTTCTGAGACGGACGGAGCGGAATGCTGTCGACCGGCACCTGCTGGAACGGGTCGGCGAGCTTGACCGGGTGGTTCTCCTGTGCGGCGGGCTTCTGGGCGGTTATGGCGGCCTGCGACTTGGGTCTGCGCTTGTGGAAGATACTTTTGTAAAAGGCTACGATCAGGAAGAAAATGCCCAGCGCGGAGGCAATGAGCGTCACGTCGGAGAGAGGGATGTTCGCCATGGGGAGACTCCTTGGATGGGGTTAAAGGGACGGTTGGGGCTGGTGCGCGGCCCTGTCATTGAGAAGGATGTCGAGGCCGGTGTCGCGGGCGGCCTGCATGACGATCTCTTTGGTGACGCTGGGGGATTGCGCGGCAAAACCGAGCATCAGGGCGGTGTCGCAGAGGTTGTTGATGCTACGGGGGATGCCTTGCGAATAGGTGTAGACAGTGTCGAGCGCGTCTTTGGAAAACGACCAGATGTCGCCGCCCACGGCGCGCATGTGATGTTGGATGTATTCGGTGGACTGTGCGGCGGAGAGGGGCTTGAGTTGCCAGTCGAGCTGGATGCGGCGGCGGAGCGATTCGTGTCCGGCCAGCGCGGGACGGATCTCGTCGGTGCCGGCCAGGATGATCGTGAAGAGCGGGCGTTCGTCCTTGTGCGCGGTGGCGGGGATGCGAAGGTTGCACAGGTAGTGGGCGAGATAGAAGCCGTCGCCGGGGGCGAGGTGGTGGGCCTCGTCGATCAGCAGCAGCGAGCGGGTCAAGGAGTGCGAATTGCTTTGGCAGTAAGCCTGGAGCGACATCAGCGCTTCGGGCAGGGTCTGCGCGTGGTCGGGCAGGTCGAGGCAGCGCAGGATGTGGCGGGCCATGGGCAGGCTGCCATTGGGGATGGCGTCGACTTTGATGACGGGCAGCCGGGCCTTCGCGGCGCGGCGGTGCAGGTACTCGAGCGTCATGGTTTTGCCGACGCCGTAAGCACCGGTCAGCAGCCCCGCGATGCGCTCCTGGTCGATCAGGTAGTACAGGCGGGCGATTCCCTCCTGGTGCTGCTCCGTCATATAGATCAAGCGGTCGCTCACGACGTTGAGGAAGGGCGACTCGCGCAGGTTCCAGTAGGTGGTGTACATAAGGGGGAGCGGTTATTCCGGGAAGCGGATCACCGACGAAAAGTTAATGGGTTTCCTGCCGGCCGCAGCCGGGTCAGGAACGACCGCTGTCGGCGCGGTCGGGCGGTCGGCGGGCCAGGGCGTGTCGGGCGTCGTCCGTGCCGGCGGCAAGGTGCGAGACGGGGCCGGCTCTTCGCACGCGATCCCGGCGCGGGGGATGATCGCGAAGGGGAAGGGGGTGGAGAGCTTGTGGCTCTCACCGAGGTATTTGGTGACGCGCAGGACCCGGTTTTGGCCCTCCGTGTGGTCGAGGTGGAGCGCGACCGGGCAAAGATCCTCGAGCCGGTTTTTCAAGGAGTAAGAGGGGTTTGAAACCGGCTTGGGGAGCGTCAGCAGCGAGGTGACCCCAGGCGTTCGAGCGCATGGATGAACGAGTAAACGTGTTCCGCGATGCGGGTGACCGGCTGGATGGCGACCCACGGCAGCACGGAATCGAACGCGACGCGCCGGATCGACTGCGATTCGACCGTCTCCTGCAGCTCCATGAACGATTGAGGCGGCAGCATCACGTTGGCGCTGGCGTTGCTTTCCGGGATAAAGGTGTTGTACTCCAGAATCGACAACTGGCCGCTGGTGACGGCATCGGCAAAAGGCATGCCGAGGCTTTCGGCGATGATGACTGTGTCCTGCGGCCGGTACTTGGAGAGCATGAGCGCCTTGTCGCCGTCCTGCAGCGCCTGATTCAAGAAGTGGCAGGCGAGAATGGATTTCCCGCTGCCGCGGCGTCCCCAGCACAACACCTGCCTTCCGCGATAAACGCCACCAAAGCTCTCGTCAAAGAAGGCGAGGCCTAATTTGGTTTTGTCGACGATCACGGGACCCTCTTTCTGAAGGCGTTGCAGCGCTTCGGTTTAGCTCGCGAAGACGGTTTGAAGGATGTTCTTGATGAACGCCAATTCAAACGGCTTGCTGAGGAAGGCCAGCACGCAGTTTGCCTTTGCGCAGGCGTCCAGCTCGGCGGACGGCGCGCCGGAGATCAGGACGACCGGGATGCCTTTGGCTTTCTGGCACAACCCGGTCACCCAGGCCTGCGCGTCCGGCGCGTCCGGCAGCCGGATGTCGGCAATCACCAGGTGGAACACGCCGTCATCCAGTTTGGCGAGTGTGTCGGCCGCGTTCAGTGTGGTCTCGGCCTGATGGCCGAGACGCGTGATCAAGCGAGCCAGATAGTCGCCGATGGCCGGCTCGTCATCCACAATCAGCACATTTCCCATAACGGCTCCAAATACGTTGCGCAGCGATTTCTCGCTGAAACTGAAGACTTCAAGACGCTGGCCCGAAAAGGGGCCGATGTGATAAGTACGGCCTTATTGTTGCAAAAAGGGAGATTGCAGTCAAAGGTAAAACCCCATATACTACCGGTCAACTTGGATGCCATCCCAATCGGTTTATGCAGACATACTTGACCCATCCTGAGGCCCGTGACGACTCGGTTGTCAGGGGACGGCGTTGCCGATGTGAAGCGTGCAGCCTGTCGGTGCATGTGATCGATACACCCGCGCCGACGGTCTGTCCCTATTGCCAGCGGCTGTTGAGTCATGAGGCGACGGCGATCCAGGTGGCCCCCGAATTCCCGGTTCCCTCCGCGCAAGAGGTGGGGGAGCGACTGGACAAGCTGTATTCGAGGCCGCCCAAGCTGCTGGTGCTGGCGATTTCGTTCGTGGCGATGTTCATGCTGGGGTGGGCGGTTTTTCTGCAGTTGCGCAGCGCGGAGAACTACTGGTACCAGCCTATGGTGAGTATCTACTCGCTGCTGGCAGGGCTCTTCGTGGTTTCGCGCTTTATCATCGCCGCCTTTTATGTGCCGCCTAAAGAGACGGGTTACACGCCGACGGTCACGGTGCTTGTGCCCTGCATGAATGAGGGCGCGGTGATCCGCCAGACCATCGAGCGTATCTTTTCGGCCGGGTATCCGGCTGACAAGCTGGAGGTGGTGTGTGTCAACGACGGATCCACGGATGACACCCTGACGCACATGCTGGCGGCGCAGTCGCGCCACCACCGTCTGGTGGTGGTGGATTTCGAACGTAACCGCGGCCTTTGCCACGGCTGGGGCGTGGCGACGCTGATCGCGCGCGGCGAGTTCATGGTCTGCGTGGACTCCGACACCTTTATTTTCCCCGGTTCATTGCAGAAGCTGATGCAGGGATTCGCCGATGCGACGCGACGGTCGGCGGCATTTCAGGCCACTGCGACGTCGAGAACGCCAGCGTCAACTTGCTGACGCGCATGCAGGACGTGCGCTATTATTTCTCCTACAAGATCATGAAGGCCGCAGAGAGCGTCTTCGGCACGGTAAGCTGCCTGCCGGGCTGCTTTTCGGCCTACCGTCGTGTCTGCGTGCTGCACGTGCTGGATGAGTGGATGAACGCGACGGTCATGGGCGAATACGGCAATTTTGCCGACGACCGCTCGCTAACCAATAAAATCCTGAAGGATTACAAGATCCTGTATGACGACGAGGCGCTCGCCACCACCATCGCGCCGGAAAACTGGAGCCAGTACACGCGGCAGCAGGC
>MWEJ01000129.1 GCA_002071025.1 Verrucomicrobia bacterium ADurb.Bin070
GGGTTTTTTTGCCGTGATGCTCGGCATCGGCTTTTACTTCAGCGGCCGCATGAAGAGCATGGCGCAGTTCTTCGGAGGCGGCAAGCAGGTCCCGTGGTGGCTGGGCGGGGTCTCGTTCTATATGGTCAGCTTCAGTGCACTGGCCTTTGTCATGCACGCCGAGATGGTCTACAAGTATGGCCTGGTCTCGCTGATCCTGAGCTGGCTGGCGGTGCCGGCCGCCGCGTTGAGCGCCTGCCTGTTCGCGCGCCGCTGGCGGCGCGTGGCCGAGACCAGCCCGCTGGAATACATTGAGGCGCGCTATGGACTCGGCATGCGCCAGGGACTGGTCTGGCTGGGCCTGCCGACGCGCCTGCTGGATGACTCGCTCAAGCTCTTCGCCATCGGCACGGTGGTGTCGGCGGGGCTTGGCTTCCCGTTCGAGACCGCGATCATTCTCTGCGCGGTGATCATTCTGGGCTACACCTTTATGGGCGGGCTGTGGGCCGCGCTGGTTGCGGATTTCGTGCAGTTCTCGGTGCTGGTTGCGGCGGTGGTGATCTTGCCTTTCCTCTCGTTTTCGCGCGCGGGAGGCATCGGGAACGTGATGGATGCGCTGCCGGACGGTTTCTTCAGCCTGACGCGTCCGGAAGCGGGGTACCCGTTCGTGTATCTGCTCTGCTACTTCACGCTGCTGTTTCTGAACTATTCCACCTCGTGGGCGCTGGCCCAGCGCTACTATTCCTCCGAAAACGACCGCAGCGCGCGTAAGGTCGGCCTGTTGGTTGCGGGGCTGTATCTGGTCGGTACGCCACTCTTTTACCTGCCCGCTTTCGCGGCGGTGGTGTTTCTGCCGGAGGTGGCCAACACCAAAGACGTGTATCCGCTGATCTGCCGGACCGTGCTGCCGATCGGGATGCTGGGCATGGTGATCGCCGCGATGTTCTCGGCCACGATGTCGACGCTCGCGGGCGATTACAACGCGGTCTCGTCTGTACTGACCAACGACCTCTACAAGCGCTTGATCGGACGGGACCTCTCCGACCGGCACCTGCTGGTGGTGGGGCGCGTGAACACAGTGCTTGTCGGGCTGGTCGTGCTGGGCATCACGCTGGTGATGCGCACGCTGCAAGGGTCGGGCGATCTGTTCAACACGATGGCCAAGGTGTTCGGCCTCTTCCTGCCGCCGGTTGCGCTCCCGATGTTGCTGGGCATGCTGACACCGCGCGTCTCGGCGCGCGGCGCGCAGGCCGGGCTGTTCACCGGCATCGTGGCGGGCCTTGCAGCCTTTGTGTTCGGAGCTTGGTATCCCGCCCTGCGGCGCGCGGAGTTTCTCACCTTCTGGACCGCCGGCGTCACGCTGCTGCTGATGGTGGTGGTCTCCGCCTGCGCACCGGACACCGGCCGGCGGCGCGAGCAGGTGCTGGCCTTTTTCACGCGCTTCAAGGCGGACGGCCCTGTTGAAAACGAGATACGGCAGCAGGGTGCGGACACCTCGTTCCTGCCGGTCATCGCGGTCGGGATTGCGGCGGTCGGCGTGATTCTGATCGCGGCGGTGGCACTGACCGGCGGCCTGGCGAAAGGCTACCTCAGCGTATGCATCGGCGTGGCGCTGTTGGCCGTCGCCGCGGCCTTTTGGGCCGCGGCGAGCAGGTGTCGCTGAGAGGGCCCGGCTAGTCGCGTTTCAGAACGTGAGTCGCGTGTAGGGCATAAACGCCGCGCAGGTCCTTGGCGTATTCGCGCAGCACGCGCTCGGCCGCGCCGTCGCAGTCGCCGCAGCGGAAGAGGGCGCGCGCCACCGCCAGCTCGCGTAGGCAGAGGTTGCGCTCATTGCCGCTGCCGGCACCGAAGCCGCCTGCCGGCGAGATGTCTGACACGTGGACCATCGCGTGCCCGCCGATGCCCGGTTTCGCCAGCAGCGCGGCGAGCGGTCGCGCTGCGGCCGGATCGCCCAGCGCCTCAAGGGCCAGCGTCACGGCGCGGATGCGTGTGAACGTCGATGACGCGTCCAGCTTGGCGACCTCCGTGAGCAGCGGCTCCAGCGCGCGCGCGTCTTTCGTGCGTCCCAGCGCCACGATGAGGCTGTCCGCCTCGCTCATGCGCCGCCCGAACGCGCTTTCGCCGCTGACGCTCAGGCCGAGCCCGGGCTGGTGCCCGGCCACCACCGCCGCAAGCGTCTCCGCGCCGGCCGCGTCGCCCATGATGCCCAGCACGTGCGCGTACACTAGCCGCTCCGCGTGCGTGCGCGCCGAAGCATACGCCTGGCGCATCAGCGGCTGCGCGTGCGCCCACTGTGCCAGCACGAGGCTCACGCCCTTGTAGCCGTCGCTCAGCGCCTTGACCGCCACGGCCAGACGCTCGGCGTCCACAAAGGCGTTGTCGCGCCACTCCAGCACCTCCTGCGGCAAGTTGCCGATCGCTACCAGGTGCCGCTGCAGGGCTTGGATGTCGATCGTCCGAAACGTTTTGCCCTCGCGCGCGGCCGTTGCGCCCGCCACGCCCGCCACATAACCCATGTTCTGGACATCCGGTTGCATGCGCAGGATCGGCATCGCGTCGCGATGCGCGCTGATGCCGATGCCGACCGCCATCAGGCCTTCGATCCCTTGGGGCAGCAGCGCCCGATAAGGCACATTGGCCGAGAAGATGCTGCGCGCGTGAGCGCCCTTCTCGGTGATCGGTTCACTCACGTAGCAGATCTCCGCCACCGAGTAGCCGTGGCTGTCGAAATTGCTGCGCGCCTGCGCGATGGTGTCGGGGAACGTCCGTCCGTTGAGGATGTCCAGCGGCGTCACCCAGCAGTCGCCCACGATGCGCTGCCGCTCGCGGCTTTCGACGAGCTGCGAAACGTCCCACACATTTCCGGCGCCCGCGCGTCCGCGCACACCGAAGAGCCACAGGTCTGCGGCGTCGCAGTCGTTCACGTAGCCGAAGTCGGAGTTGATGTAGCTCGCCCCCAGCTTGCGCGGTGAGAGCCCCACGCCTTGCACAGCCAGCTCCTCCGCGCCCACAAACACGCAGGGGGCTCCTGCCGCGGCCGCGATCTCGGCGTTGCCGGTGGCGTCCACAACGCTCCGGGCGAGCACCACGCCGCGTCCGGATGGCGTCGCAACAACCACGCCGGTCACGCGGCCATCCTGTACCAGCGCGCCGCAGCCCATTGCGCCGAACCAGATTTCCGTGCCGGCCTTGCGGTTCTCACGGCGCCACCACTCGGCCTTGCCCACCACATGCACCGCCGCCCCCAGCTCCGTGACGCCTCTGTCGTGCTCGGCGGTGAAGCCGCACGCGTTGCCGTACCAGTATTTGCCGATCATGCCGAGCGTGCCCACGCCGCCGAGCCCGTAGAGATGCTCGATCAGCAGCGTTTTGGCTCCCTGGCGTCCGGCGCTGATGCCCGCAGGCGCGCCCGCCGTGCCACCGCCGATCACCACGACGTCATATTCGCCGAGCACGGGCAGCGCCGCGCGCGCGGACGGAACGGTCGGCAGCCCGCGCAGAAAGGGCCGCGGGCCGTTTAGCGACTCCCTCACCTCGCCCGCTGCGGCGGCATCTCCGGTCGCGCCCTTGAGCGACACGCCAGCCGGTTGCGGCAAGGCCCGCGCCTCGGCCGCCGCCGCCGTGCCCACGCGCTCGCCCGCTGTCATCAGCGCCAGCGGCCGCAGCAGCCGCTCGGCCGCTTCGCGCGGCATGTCCGCGCATCCGCCCAGCACGTACAGCCGCGGCACGCCGGCGGGGCGGAAGCAGCCGAGGTCGATCTTCGCCGCGCCCGGCCACGCCCCGGCGAGCGGAGCGGCGGCCTTCACCGGGTCGGGCGGGATTTGAAAGAGCGTGTCCGCGCCTTCCAGGAGCGAAAGCGTAAACGTCCGGTCGCGCGCCACCTGCTCGGCCTCGGCGAACGCGCGGTAAGAGCCGTCGCGCATCGGTATCGTCAGGGCGCACGCATACGCGCGTCCCGGCACGCGCGCCCCTTTGACTTTGTAGCCGCCCAGGGTGACGGGCGCGTCGTATGTGCCCGGCAGGGGGTGCACGGTCATGCCGTCCGCAGCCGGCGCTGCGCCGGCGATCACCACCCGTGTGAAACGCTGCGGCCCGGCCGGATAGGTCGCAAAGGCGGCACCCGCCAGGCGCGCCACGGTTGCGCGCTCGGTGGCGTCGACGATGACCTTGGCCACGACGGCCTGCCGTCCGCTGCGGTTTGCCATCACGATGCCCGCCGGGTTCCCAGACGCGTCGCGCAGCAGGTCCGTCGCGTACGCGCCGGTCAGGCAGGCCGCGCCGCTCTCCAGCAGCGCCCGGTCCAGCGCCTGCTTGACGCGCAGCGGCGTCGGCGTGACCACCGTCACGCCGGCGCCCTTCGCCATGACGGCCAACTCGCTCACCAACTGCCGCTTGGCGCCGGGCTTGATCTTCACCGCCACCTTGACCGCGCGCACGGCCCGGTCCAGCACCGCCGCGTAGCGCAGCCTGTTTTCTGTATCGCCCGTCGGCCGCACGGTGAGGGGGATCGCTGCGCTCCACGTCCGGCCGTCCGCGCTGACGGACATGTGGACAGCTCCTGTCTCGAAATCACCCGCGCGCTTGAACGCGATCACTTCCACGCTGTCCACGGCCTGCACGCTGCCCAGGTCCGCCGTGATCGCGACATCGCCCGCGAACTCGACGGTATGGTGCTGCACATCGTCGGACAGGCCGTCGCACAGCATGCCGCCGTTATCCTTGTGCTTGCCGCCGCTGGGCGCATCGGCCGTGTATGAAAAGGGCAGGCGCGCTTCGCTGGGAACATAAATGGACTTGGCGAGAGGCGATTCGGGGTTTTCGCCGTCTTCGAGCCAGAGCCGCAGGCAGCCGGCGATGTCATCGCCCAGATACGGCCTTGGCGCGGCCAGAAAAACCTTGGCCCCGGCTTGGGCGGCCGCCTGCGCCGCCGCCACGGCGCCGCACGTGCCGCCGACCACCACGACATCGACCTCTTGCCAGACGGGGATCGCCCGCTCGGACTCCGCCACCGCAGCCGCCCTGATTTCTCCCGCCGTCAACAGGCAGGCCAATCCCCAAACCGCACCTCGTCCCATCGCACACCTCCGTAGAAACGTCACCCTGCGAGGGTGCCGATCGGCCTCTGACTTCAGGTCCGGCTCTGTCCGTGCACTCACTGTCGTTATGCGTCTCATGTGTTATCTCCTCTGACACGTCAAATTGTAGCACCTTTGGGAGGCAGATGTCAGATGCGTGCATTATCTTTTTTGACGAACCGCCGTTTGGGCGCATGGCAGTTCCGTTGAGGTTGTTGATTCGTAATCCCGCCCCGCCGTTTTACGCCGCCAAAAGTCCGTTGTACTTCCCCGTCGCGGATATGGTATGCTGAATACCATTTTTCAACCCCCAATGAGGATAAGCCGGAGATGAACAAAAAAACCTTGCGTGATGTGGACCTGAAGGGCAAGCGCGTCGTGATGCGCGTCGATTTCAATGTGCCGATCAAGGAGGGCTCGATCAAAGACGACACCCGCATCAAGGGGGCGCTGCCTTCGATCAGGCATGTGCTGGACAACGGCGGCAGCCTGGTGCTGATGAGCCACCTCGGCCGGCCGAAGGGCAAGGGCTACGAGGCGGAATTCTCGCTGAAGCCGGTGGCCGAGTATTTGGCCAACCTGCTGGGCCGGCCGGTTGTTTTTGCGCCGGACTGCGCGAACGCCGACGCCGACGTCGCGGCGCTCCAGCCCGGCGGTATCGTGATGCTTGAGAACACCCGTTTCTACAAGGCCGAGGACGGCAAGGTCAAGCCGGCCGAAGGCATGAGCGACGAGGAACTGAAGGCCAAGAAGGCCGAGTTGAAGGCGAAGCGTGAAGAGCTGGCCAAGAAGCTCGCTTCTTACGGCGACATCTACTGCAACGACGCCTTCGGCACCGCGCACCGCGCCCACGCCTCGACGGCCGTGATCTGCAAATTCGTCAAAGAGAGCGTTGCGGGCTTCCTGATGGAGAAGGAGATCGAGTATCTGGGCAACGCGGTCGAGAAGCCGACCCGGCCGTTCGTGGCAATCCTCGGCGGCGCGAAGGTGTCGGACAAGCTGGCGGTCGTCAAGAACCTGCTGGACAAGGTGGATACGCTGATCATCGGCGGCGGCATGGCCTACACCTTCCTCAAGGCGCAGGGGCACGACGTCGGCAACTCGCTGTGTGAGCAGGACCAGCTCGACTACGCCCGCGACATGATCGAGAAGGCCAAGGCCAACGGCAAGCAGTTCCTGCTGCCGGTCGACAATGTGGCTGCGGACAAGTTTGACGCCGAGGCCAACACGCAGATTGTCGGCAACGACATTCCGGCCGGCTGGATGGCGCTGGATATCGGCCCCAAGACCACCGAGCTGTATGCGGCCGCGATCAAGGGCGCGAAGACGGTGGTGTGGAACGGTCCGATGGGCTGCTTCGAGATGAAGAAGTTTGCGGGCGGCACCACGGGCGTCTGTCAGGCCGTGGCCGAGAGCGGCGCGGTGTCGATCATCGGCGGCGGCGACAGCGTGAGCGCGGTCAACAAGAGCGGCCTGGCCGACAAGATGACGCACATCTCCACCGGCGGCGGTGCCTCGCTCGAGTTTCTCGAAGGCAAGGAGCTGCCCGGCGTGGCGGCGCTGAGCGACAAGTAGACGGTCATGATCAATGAACGCGAAATGGAACGGCGTTCGTCAGCGGTCACGCTGTCGGACATGGAGATCTTCGTATTTCCTGAGCTGATGTACAGCCTGGTGCTGGCGAACATCATGTCGCCGCGGCTTTGGCGGTGGCGCGACGACCCCTGGTTCAAAGGGGTGCGCAAGATGAAGCCCTACCGCCGTCTGCAGCGCCTCAAGCAGTACATCATGGACCACTATGTCTTCAACCTTGACTTGGAGACGTGGGGGTTGACCAGCCAGGCCCGCGAGCTGGCGCGGTTCTCGCCGTTCCTGTCACCCGAGGTGATCGCGCAGTCCAACGCGCTGTTCGGCTACCAGGGTGACACCTACTACTTTGACATCGATATCCGCACGCATTTCGGTCTGGACAAATACGGGGCCGATGTGATCCCGTATTGGAAAACCGAGACGGTGGAGGCGATGGACGCCTTCCGGCACAAGGCGGGCTACGCAACCGGCGCGGGCGAGTGCGTGTCGCTGGCGGCGCTCTATGCGGCGGCGCTCTATGTGGTGGCCGGCATCCCACTCGAGCAGGTGTTCCTGATGGCCACGCCGCTGCACTCTCAGAACTTTGTGGATGTGGACGAGGGCGTGCTGATCAACAACCGCCGTCTGGTGACCAAGGCGATGTGGTTCAACGGCACGCAGATCTCCGGCCAGGCGCGCCGCGCGCTGGAGAACGAGCGGGTCACGATCGTCTCCCACCTGAGCGGCTGGATCCACACGCTCTATCCGGAGGCCTCGATCGATCCTGCCGCGTACGGCGGCTTTGCCGACCGCTTGCGCGCCTATCTGACCACGCACTTGACGCCGGAAATCCTGGGCAACTTCCTGCGGCAGAATCCGCGCTGCCGGCAGTGCTTCGTGCTGCGCTGGCCGATTCGCGGCGCGGACCGGTACGTCTCGCTGGACCAGGCCTTCAGCTTCGAGCAAGAGAGCGCCTACAAGGTGACGGACGGCACGCGCGAGAAGCTGCTGGCGATGATTCCGCAGGAGACGTTCGCGGCGTCGTGCTGTCCGTGCAAGATCGTGCTGAACGATATCGAGGCGTTTGTGCGGGAGCGGTCGATCGACCTTTGCGATCCGGCCGATCTCAAGGCGCTGCGCGAGCGGATCGGCGATGCCTGCATGAGCGGGGCTGAAATGGTGGATCAGTTGGTGCGCTTTTGCCACACCGAGCCGCGCCTGCCGTCCACCGACGTGCGTTTTACGCCGGAGGAGGCGCCGCTGGCATTGTCGGCCGACATGACGCGTGATGAGGTGATCGCCCATGTGTCTTCGTTGCGCGCGCGCAACGTGACGGCCGACATGGCGTTCTATGCGTGGCGTGATCTGGCGAGGACGCCGGCGGCCCCTTTCATTAAAGCGGCCATGGAACGCAACCCGGTGAGCGCGGCGGCCCTGGCCGGGATGTCCGACGAAGAGGTGGCCGCACGTGTCGCGGCGATGCCGGACACATCGATCTACGACGAAGACACGCGGCTGGCCCAGCCGGACGAAGTGTGGAACTTCGGGCGCGGGGACGGCTTCGAAAAGGCGCTGTTGGTCGCGAACGTGGCGCGCAGCCGCGGCGCCGGGCCGCTGTGCCTGACGCTGGCTGATGGCGAGGCGGTGCTGACCGATGCGGAGGGTGCCGAACGGTGCCGTTTCGCCGCGCGGAAGCGTCCGGCCGAGACGAGCTGGCTGCTCTGACGCGCTTGGCATGGCTCCTGCGGATCAATACACGAGCCGTGCGGGTTGATTCAGCCCGTCCGGACGGTGACAAGTTCAAATCAGTGGATTTGCGCCAAAAGCCGCCAGGATCGGACATTCGGGGTGCGCACAGAAGAACGCAGCAAGCTGCGCGGACTGTGTCGGCATGTGCTCAGGTCCGCCACGTCGGGGGACGTGGCGGACCGTGCTTTTTCCGGCCAACCTTAAAATGTCGTAATGCGGCGTTTTTCGTGTTGCATGCACGAGTAAGGTGGGGTAAACTACGGACATCCTCATGTTATAAGGAGATTTCCCATGAAGCGAGTTCTTGGTTTTGCTGGTGTGTTGGCCTTGGCTGCCTTTGCGTTTGTTCGCGCTGACGAGTTGGGCGATGCGCCCCGTTGGTATGTGAGCCCCGGTGTCGGCATGATGTTCTTTGAAGGCAATCAGCCGGTCGACGAGGGGTTGAATCTGTTGCTCCGGTTGGGGTATGACATTTCCGAGCACTGG
>MWEJ01000130.1 GCA_002071025.1 Verrucomicrobia bacterium ADurb.Bin070
TGTGTTCGAGACCTGCCCGCGTCACCTCTACCGCCTCATGCTCAACACGCGCGTCATCGACATCGAAAAAAACGGTGCCGCCAAACTTTCAGCATTCATCACACGGAACATCCGCACCGGAGAAGAAACGCGCATCCGTGCCAAGTTTTTCGCCGATTGCACGGGTGATGCTGTGATCGCGCGCAAGGCAGGCGCATCCGTGATGTATGGCCGTGAATCGCGCGCGACATTCGGCGAGTCTCTTGCGCCAGTTCAAGGCGACCGCCAAGTCATGGGCATGTCGGTGATCTGGTATTGCACACGCACACCTTCTCCCTCCCCCTTTCCCCTGATCGACTGGGGGCATGAACTTGATGAAAACAGGGTCTATTATGTGCGTAGCGGCGACTGGGAATGGGAGACCGGACAATACCGAGACCAAGCTGATGATACCGAATATGTCCGCGATTACGGATTGATGACCATTTTCGCGAACTGGTCCTATCTCAAGAACCATGCCGTGCGCAAAGCCGAGTGGGCCAATGAGCGCCTTGCCTGGGTCTCTCCCCTCGGCGGAAAACGTGAGAGTTACCGCGTGGTCGGCGACATGATCTTGACACAGAATGATATTGAGCAACGGGTGATCTATCCCGACGCCACGGCATCGGCAACATGGAATCTGGATCTCCATTTTCCAGATCCCCTTCATGAGGCCAAGTTTAAAGAACCTTTCCGCTCCTGCGCCTATCATCGACACATCCTCGAACCCTATCCGGTCCCGTTCCGATGCCTTTACTCAAAAGACATCGAGAATCTTTTCCTAGCCGGACGACATATCAGCGTCTCGCATGTCGCGTTCGCCTCGATCCGCGTAATGCGTACGCTGGGAGCGTTGGGTGAAGTTACAGGCATGGCGGCAGTCTTATGCGCGAAGCACAACATCACACCCAGAGAACTCCACGCCACCCGACTCGACGACTTGAAAGCCATGATGAAACGCGGCGTGCCGCCTCCTCCGACCTACCACCCTGGCGGCTTCGGCACACCTTATGAGGGCTATCATTTTAAAGACACGGGACATCTCAGCGTCTATCCGAAACGTAGCCCGCGCTTGGATGAACCGGATGTCAAAGCACGCATTGAAACGCTGGGTGTACAACATGTCGAAACCGAGAAACAACGTCTTCCAGGCTATTGAAAGAGCACACAATATGCACCGACACACGGCCATCCTCATAGCATCACTCTTCACCGGCATAACGGTACAAGCCAGAGAATCGGTTGCGGAGGGGGCCGCCCGTCAAGTGACGGCCCCGGTAAACCTGTTGCATCACATCACATCGAGACAGATGGACTACCACATCGCCCCGCAATATGCGGTGCATGACCCTGCATCCGATATTTTTCAGAGCACGAACGGCATCCTTCGTATCAGTGGGAGGGGCTACGGTTACGTCGCCACACGCGAAACCTATCGCGATTACCATCTGGTCATCGAATTTAAATGGGGCGAACAAACTTGGGGAGAACGCGCAGCGAAAGCGCGCGACAGCGGTGTTCTTGTCCATGCGCACGGCGCGCACGGCTCTGTTTACAAGACCTGGATACCCTGTATCGAAGCGAACCTTATCGAGGGGGGGATGGGAGACATCTATGTGGTGAACCCCAAAGGCGCACCCCATCCATGCAGCGTCGAAGTGGAAGCGTGGCGCGACCGCAGCGGCGACTGGCGCTGGCGACCCGGCGCACCGCGGCAAACCATCACCGACGGCCGCGTGCGCTGGCTCGGTTGCGACGAAGCATGGAAAGACGTCAAAGGTTTCCGAGGACGAAGGGATATCGATGCTCCCGCCGGGGCATGGAACCGGCTGGAGATTATTGCTCAGGGCAAAACACTTCGGTATCTTTACAACGGCTGGTTGGTAAACGAGGCGTATGCCGTCGCACCGGATGAAGGCAAAATCTGTCTTCAAACCGAAGCGGCTGAACTCTGGGTTCGTCGTTTTGAACTGCTGCCCCTGCTCCGACTCCCCCCGCCAGATGAATGACACTGGAGTCATGATGACAAAAAAACGCAATCGAAAACAACAGATCCTCGAACTGCTGATGGAGCGGCCCGAACTCTCCGTCAGCGAACTGAGCCGCCATTTCCACGTGTCGGAGGTCACGATCCGCAGCGACCTCAAAGGGCTTGAGGCCCAAGGGTATCTGCTGCGCCAGCACGGCGGCGGCCTGCCGACCCTGCACGCCAATGTGGCCGAGCGCCAGCGCGCGCATATCGACGAGAAGACCCGCATCGCGCGCGCCGCCGCCGACCTGATCGGCGATCTCGAAGACGTGATGATCACCGCCGGCACCACCACCTCGCTGATCCCGCGCTTCCTGGTCGGACGGCAGGGCGTGAATATCGTCACCAACTCCACGCTGCTGCTGCCCTTCGTGCGCCACAACCCCGGCCTCTCGGTGACGCTCGCCGGCGGCGAGTTCCGTCCCATGATCGAGGCGCTGACCGGCCCGGCCACGATCCGCGAACTCGAGCAGTTCCATGTCGCCAAAGCGTTTCTGGGATCGGACGGCATCACCGCCGGCAAAGGCACAACCGCCGACAGCGCGGACATCGCCGACGTCTGCCGCCGCATGTCGCAGCAGGCGCGGCAGACCATCGTGCTGGCCGACGCCTCCAAGCTGGGCCGCGAGGGCTTCGCCCACATTATGCCCGCATCCGGGATCGACATCCTGATCACCGACACCGCCGCCCCGCCGGCCGAAGTCGAACGCCTCCGCAAAAAAGGCGTCGATGTGCGAATGGTGTGAAAGATTCCGGCTGACAGACAATCGGTTGGCGGGCGCGGCAGGTGTGTGCGAGGAGAATCGGAAGGCGCGGGATCATGGACCCTGTTGGTGTACCGGCTTTAGCCGGCGGGTGTGTGAGAGGAGAATCGGAAGGCGCGGGATCATGGACCCTGTTGGTGTACCGGCATTTCTCGCGTTCGTCTGCCGCCCCCCGACCACCGACCGATTCCGGCTGACAGGATTGACGGGCATGCCGCCCATCGGCTATATTGTAAGGCAGTTAATCATGTAAGGAGATTTTTTTATGCTTACCGCATCACTCTCCAGCAAGGGCCAGTTGACCCTGCCTAAGGCTCTTCGGGACAGGTTCAACCTTCGCACCGGCAGCCGCGTATCCTTCACCCTGTCAGACGGCGAAGCAGTGATGAAACCCTTGTCTTGTGGAGTCGACGATGTTTTCGGCATGTTGAAGCATAAACGGCAGTCCCCCGTAACCGTTGACGCGATGAATGCGGCGATACGCCAGCGGCAGACACGAGGCGTTCATCCATGACAGGGCTGGACACCAATATTTTGGTGCGATTTCTCGTCGCTGACGACGACGTGCAAACGCAAGCCGTGTACCGTTTGTTTAAAGAGGCGGAGGCCAAGAAAATCTCGCTCTTTATTTCCCTGCCGGTGCTGCTTGAACTCTTCTGGGTTCTTGAGTCCGCCTACAACCTTCCCCGTCGCGACATCTTGGCCGCCGTGACCGCCCTGACGACGCTTACGGTTCTAAAATTTGACGGGGCGGCTGTGGTGCGGGGCTTGCTGGAAGATGCGCGGAAAACAACGTGTGACCTTTCCGATCTGCTGATCGCCCATGTTGCCAAGGCGAACGACTGCGACACCACGTTTTCCTTCGATAAAAAAGCGTGCCGCCACCCGCTCTTCCGCCTGCTGCGTTAACCCGCTCCCGTGTCTCTAGCGCCCGGGCAGCAGCGAGAGGCGCACGCTCCCTTGTATCTGTGCGCCTGCCGGCAGAACGCGCTTTTCATTCTTGACGAAATCTTTCAAGAACTTCTCGCTGCCGCCATTCGAATAGTCGGCCACCAGAAAGTGAACGCCTGCCCCGTCTTGCCAGCACCGCACATGCTGCTCGCCGCGTCCGTTCATTCGCATGCCGAGCCCGCGCGGGTCTGTCAGAGACGCAACGACCACGTTGTGCTTGGTCGAGCAGAAATCGTTGTTGCCGTAGGGCAGCCGGTCCAGCCGCCAAGGATGGCTCGGGCTTGTGCGCGGGCCGACCGATGTCGCGGCGAATCCCTCCGACGCCTTGACCGAACCCGACAGCCGCGCGATATGATCATCCGGGTACACATCCCAATATCCGTTGCGTTCCCACGCGAACGAATCGAAAGTCCGAGGCAGGGAAAACACCAACCCGATCTGGCGCGGGTTCAGATTTGTGAGCGTGGTGAACGCATAATCGACAGCCACTCCGCCATCGGGCTCGAAGCGCAGGGTGTAGGTGCCTGAAGCCTCTGCATACGCTCCCGAAACATGTATGTCTGTTTGCCCGCCGACGGTCACGACCCGGACGCTCTCGCACTGCCAGCCGCTGCACGGCTCGGTATACGGGCTCCACACTTTCGTGGCACCCCGCATCTGGTTCTCGCCGGTGTCATTCATCGGCAGCAGCATCAGGTGCGGACCCGCCAAGTCAATCCGTTGATTCAGCGCGCGCACGCCCGTAAACAAGCCGTGCGCTTTGCCGATGGCCCACACCGCCCGCTCAGATCTGACCGTGATCGCACCGGGCGATTCTTCGACCTTCCAAGCGCTCGTCTCGCGCGCCGGCTCGGCTACCTCATTCGCCGCAGGCACGGGTTGATTTAAGCTCAACAGGAAACGATCCGCGATAAAACCGCGAGGGTCTTCGAAAGTCAGCTCAAGACGACTGCCAACGTTCGCCGTGTCTTTCAGCGCGATCCGGCACTCCCCCCGCATGCCGGGAGCCAATTGAGCCGTGGTCTCACCGGATTCTCCTCCCGTCTGCCACCGGATGCGCATCTCTCCGAGATCGGCGAAATTCTGGCGGTTCTCAAGCGCGATCTGAATCACGCCGTTCGACACCGCCAGACGATCCGCGTTCAGGATCCGCACAGGCGAATAGGCCTTCTTCGCATTCCAGTACTCGGGCTTCAAACGGCGCCATCCGTCTATCAGTCCCCATGTCCCGTACCCGACCGTCTGCTCATCCCCGATGTAAAACGTGTCGTCGATCCCTGCCCAAATCGATTGCCCGAGACAGCCCTCGCTCGCATAAATGGTATTCCACATCTCACGCAAATACTGTCCCCACCTATCGCGCAAAGCAGGATCGGTCGCCAGTTCCAGGCGATTTTATGCGTTCAGATGGCAATCCTCGCCCAGATAGATCGGGTTGTCCGGTTTGCCGCGGCCTTTGGCAGGGCCGCCGTGCCCGCAATAGTGGAAGTTGACGATCTCCGTGTAACGCGGATCACCCGGATTATTGAACGTCTGGGGACGGGACGGATCCAGCTCACGCACCAACCCGGAAGCCGCGGCATAGTGCTCGCCCCAGCGGCTCTCATTGCTCAGCGACCAGAACAGCACGGACGGATGGTTGCGGTACGCCACCACCATCTCGGCGGTCTGACGCAAAATCAGATGCCGGTGGTGTTCGTTTTGGGGCAGACAGCGGATGGGCACGGATGTCCAGCAGAACGGGGCCTCGCACTCAATGAACATCCCCAACTCATCGGCCGCATCCAACAGCGCCTCATCAGGCGGATAATGGCTGGTACGGATGAGATTCACATTCGCCTCACGAAACAGCTCGACATCTCTCCGGTGCAGGCCATCCGGCACGCAACGCCCGGTGGTCGGATAAACCTTATGACGGTTGACTCCGCGCAATTTCACAGGGCGGTTGTTGACCATCATCCGGTTGCCGCGTATCTCCACCTGTCGGAACCCGACCCGTTTACGCAGGGCCTCAAGGGCCTGACCGCGCGCTTCCAACCGGACATGCAACGTATAGAGATGAGGCCGCTCATTATCCCATTTCAAAGGGTTGCGCACCAAAAAGGAGGCGTCGTTGGTGACCGCCTGCCCGGCATCCAGCCGTCCGACGACAATGGAATGGCCGGCGAGCGGAACCTCGGCGCCGTCGGGCGCGTTCAAACGAACCGTGATCCGCACGTCCTCGACAGCGGCCCGGTCTTCATTCGCCGCGCACACCTGAAGCTTCAGCGTAGCATCACGGAACAGGTTATCGAACCGGGTCGTCACATACAACGCCGCCACATGGGCTTCCGGCAACGCGAAAAGCCGGACACCCCGCGGGATGCCGCCCAACGGGTGACAGGCGTACTGCGTCCCGCTGGCCAGGGTATCCGCAAGCGACTCGTTGACAACAGCCAGATCGATCCGATTATCACCGCCGGTGTTGACCAACTCCGTCACGTCAAACTCAAAGGGGGTGAACCCGCCTTCATGATGCCCGGCACATTTGCCGTTTATCCAGACCGCCGCGTCGCTGTACACGCCGTCGCACCGCAATTTCACCCGCTTTCCCTTCCAGTCGGCCGGCACCGCAAAAACGCGCCGATACCCTGCGGCCGTGTTCGCATCCACCTGCATCCCCTGCATCACCCATTGTCCCGGAACTTGTATCGGCACCCAGCCGCGCCTTTCCGCACCGACGACCTCTTCCCCCATCCAGAAATTTGTCGCCGGCTGCGTATTAAACTGCCAAGTGCCCGCTAAATCAATATCCGGTTTCTGCATGCCGCCGACAGCCGAAGGCCGCGGACTCAAACGCGGAATGACAGGCACTCTTGAGCTTTCCGCCCCAAGCGCGGCCGCCAATGGCTGCGGATCATCGGAAAGTAGCTCTATGTCAGATATGACGGCATTTGATCCGCTGACCCGCTCGAATACCAGCGCCAGCCTGCCTGACGCATACGCTGTCCGAGGGATCATCACGTCATGTTCAGACGCTTGATCCTTTGACAGCGTTAGTGCTGCCAAAAGGTCCCCCTGCCCCGTTTTCACGAGCAATTCGCGCTTGTTGTCGGAAAAAAAACGCAGACGTGCTTTATACGCCGCTTTGGGATTTAAACCGCGATAAGCAAACTCAATCCTGCGACCGAAAACAGCCGTGCGCAATTTTTCATCTGACGTGCCCGGATTGTTGAACCGCCACGGCCCTTCAGCCGCCGTCAGATGCGGCTGAAGCGTGTCACACTCACCCACATCGTCATACGCGACCCTTGTGAAGGCATCTGCTCGCCAACACAACCTGCAAACACCGAGTACTGTGAACAGAAAAGGCCTTGCCCTGATCATCATCGCTGTCTCCGTCCGCTTTTGCCAACGCGGGCAAAGCCCGCAACCCCATAAGGCACTAATGAAGAATGACCGCCGTTCCCAGCCGGAGTCTGGAGGAGACCGCGATTTTATCAACCACAACACCCTCCCAGTCGCTCCCGCTGCTGAAGTCCCAATTGACGGCCACACCGGCACCCGGCAATTTGACCAGCATGTTGAAAGCGTCATAGCGTTTGTTGAGTTCCAGCCATTCTTTGTCCGGCACCGTCAAAACCTGGGCACCGCTCGCGCCGATTTCAGAGGCGAGCGCACCGTATTTGCCGGCGTCGCCACCCGTCAACCATAGCAGGACATATGTCGGTGCCGTTGACGCCATCGACAGTAACACGCTGCCCGCCGATGCGTCCGCGACCAGCCCGTCAACCTCGCTGTCAAACGGCCCCGTCACCACCAGCACCGCGTCCGTTGCAAGATTTTCATGTTCCGCCGCACCGCTGACACTGACCCTGGCCGGGGAACGCGCGGTGAGCACGACGTTATCGAACGCCACCTGATTGTCCGGCGCGCCCAGCACGGCGAAAAGCCGCTCCCCGACCGCGCCGGCGTTTGCCCCGCATGTCGTCTCAAATCCGATCACCCGGTTCACAAAAGTTCCTGCGGGGACCGCGCCCTCTTCCATGGCCGACAAAACCGCCCCGTTCCAAGTGCCTTGCCGGAGGCTGATCTGGCAGGTCCCCTCCAATTAGTCTGAACGCCGCCCGCACGAGACCGCCAGCCGGTAGATTTTGTTACTCTCGATGACACCGAAGTCCTGATAGAGGCTGGCCCCACCCGCGGCAAACGCCGCTTGTCGCCCCTCGCCCGGTGCCGGCATCGGCCCCCTTGGGCACAGCCCGGTCGTCGTTATCCTCAGCAGGCAACGGGATGGCCAGTTCCGCCGGGGTGAACCAGTCGCGCGGCACCTGCTTTCCGGTCAAAGCGGCAATGCGATCCTCGATGGGCACAAGCTCTTCATAGGCGGCCAGCAGGGCCGCATTGTCATGCGCCTGGATCGCATTTAGAATCTTGCGGTTGACGCCGCCGAGTTGGTGGAACAACTTCGCCGCCTCGACATACTTCTTGGCGGTTTCCTCCTGACGGTTGCGGGTCGCATCCTCGGCCCGCCCACGGTAGGTTTCGACCAGTTTCGCGTTGCGTTCGAGGTCGGCCAGATTGCCGCGAACCACGGGTTCGAGTAACTTGGCCCGGAAGACCTCGGGGGCCGGGGGGGCCTCGCGCCGCGCCTTGGCCAGGGCGGCGACGCGCTGCTGCTCCCGCCGTAGCGCCTTGATCGTCTCTCCGTCCAACACCCGGGCGAAACAAACCGGGGTGACCGCGACCATCGTGCCCAAGGCAAGGACGGCCCCGCCCATCATCGGCCATCGGCGCATGACCCTAATCCTCCAGAAACTCGATCCCTTCGACCGTCAGTGCACGGGATCGAGGATCGCACCTGACAATCGCCATGATCTTCTGCTCGGCCAGGACATCGCACCAGAGGTGAGCGACGCCGTCGTATTCCACCCATGA
>MWEJ01000131.1 GCA_002071025.1 Verrucomicrobia bacterium ADurb.Bin070
CCGCCGCGGCTATGCCACCTCGCTGGTCTGCCCCAAATGCGGCGCGGTGGCTGAGTGCCCTTCGTGCAGCGTGGCTTACACGTATCACCAGGCCGACACCTGCCTGCGCTGCCACATCTGCGGCGGCTGGCGGCCGGTGCCCGAGACGTGCCCGGGCTGCGGCGATCCGGCGTTCAAGTTCACCGGCTTCGGCACGCAGCGGGTGGAGATCGCTCTCAAGCGCTGCTTCCCGCAGGCGCAGGTGCTGCGCATGGATGCGGATGTGACGGCGCGCAAGAACAGCCACGACGAGCTGCTGGCGGTCTTCAAGAGCGGGCGCGCCGACATCCTGATCGGCACGCAGATGATCGCCAAAGGGCTCGATTTCCCCAATGTCACGCTGGTCGGCGTGCTGGCGGCCGACGCCAGCCTGCACATGCCGGATTTCCGCGCCGCGGAACGGACCTATCAGTTGCTGGCGCAGGTCTCGGGGCGTGCGGGGCGCGCGGAGCTGCCGGGCGAGGTCTATGTGCAGACCTTCTCGCCCGACCATCCGGCCGTGCGGGCGGCCGCCTCCGACGAGGGCTTCGCGCCGTTCGCGGCCGCCGAGCTGGCCGAGCGCAGGGCCGGCGGTTATCCGCCTTATACGCATCTGGCGTGCGTCACCTTCAAGGGCCCCGATGAGGCCAAGGTGCGCTTCGTGGCCGAGAGCGTCGAGCGCGGGCTGCGGCGAGCGCTGGCCGGCACGAACGTGCTGCTTTCCGAGGCCTGTCCGGCACCGCTCGCCAAAGCCAAGGACCACTACCGCTATCAGCTTTTGCTGCGTGCGCCGACCGCGCGCGCCATCACGAGACCGCTGTGCGCGCTGCTGGCCAAAACGCGGTTGGCGCCCGACGTCGCGCTGGCGATTGATGTTGATGCGCTCAGCCTGATGTGACGGCGCGGCTCAGCCCTTGAAGATCACGAACTTGCGCATCGCGTAGTTGATGAACAGCGCGCAGACGATGTTGGCGCCGAAGGCGAGGGTGGTCTGGACGCCGGCCTGCGTGATCAGAAACGTCTGGATCGCTGTGCCCAGCACCATGCTGATGCCAGAAACCGCAAAGAAAAGCAGAAACTCCATGACCCAGTGGTGGCGGCCGGGCTTGAAGACGAACAGGCGGTTCAAGACATAGCAGAAGGTGTTCGACAGGACAAAGCCGATCGCGTTGCAGAAGCCGGCGTTCCAGGCGCGCGTGGACTGCGTGAGGGCGGGCGCGGTCAAACCCAGCAGCTTGACGGCGATATCATCCTGCGTCAGGCACGGCAGCAGAAACCAGCCGCACAGAAAAAAGGTGACGATGTGCAGGGAGGTCGCCATGCCGCCGACCACCCCGTATTTAATGAACTGCACCAGCGGGTGCGCGTCGTGGCTGAGGCTTTTCCGGATGATCTCTTTCAACAAAGCGACCCCTGTGGGTTGGGATTGAAGTTCGTTTTCGAGCAGGCGGGTTTGACGCGGCAAAGGCGCATCCGCGGCCGGCGGCAAGCGCTCCGCCACACGGACCAGCAGCACCGAGACGTTGTCCTCGCCGCCGGCCTGAAGCGCGTGGTCGATCAACACCTGGGCCAGCTCCTCCAGGGACCGTCCGCTTGCGCGGGTCAGCAAGGCAGCGAGTTGCGGGTCGGGCACCATCTTTGAGAGGCCGTCCGTGCAGAGCAGATACAGGTCATTCGGCCGCACGGCGAGCGCGGTCCGTTCCAGCTCCACGTCCGGCGCCAAACCGACCGCCCGCGTGATGACGCCACGGAAGCGCATGGGCAGGCTCTCCTCCTCGGTGACGCCGGCCGCGGCCGCCAGTGAGTGGTCGGCGGTCAACTGGCTGAGCAGGCCGTCGCGGAAACGATAGGCGCGGCTGTCGCCGGCATGCAGCACGCAGGCTCGAGCGGGCGTGACGCGGTCAAAGGCCAGCACCACGACGGTTGTACCCGATCCAGCGAGGTCGTGGGCTGCCGCATAGGCTTTGATCGCCTGGCTGGCGTCGTTAACCGCGCGCACCAGCAGCCGTGCCGACGCCTCGGCGGTCAGCGCGAACGGCGCGTCCGGCGACTGGGTGAAGGCATCGCGGATGGCCTCGACGGTGAAACGGCTGGCGACCTCCCCGGCCGCCGCTCCGCCCATGCCGTCGGCCACCGCAAACACGCCGCATTCCGGCAGGCTCACGGCGGCGTCCTCATTGTTCTCGCGGCGGCAGCCGACATCGCTCAGGACCGCCGCCGTCAAATATGGAAACCACTCACTCACGTTATGGAGGCAAGTCTAGCAGATTGCCGGAGAAAGGAGGAAGGAGAAAGGAGAAAGGAGGAGGGAGGAAGCAGAAGTTAGAAGGTGGCGGGGGCATCAAAATCGCTATCGTTATCGAACGACTTACGAGTTTATCGGCGAGAAAACCACGCCTGACTACTGACAAAAATGACGAGCCCGATTCCGATGAGATCAAGCCTCTGACAGGGGCGCATGAAGGCATGATACCGCACAAAAAATCCTAACTCCTAACACCTCCCTCCCTCCTTCCTCCCTCCCTTGCTCATCCATGCCGCTTTCAGCGCCTGGGTCGTAAAAACAGAGAGTTCGGCCTCGCTCCAGATAGTGCCGATGTCACCGAGGTAGTGGGCGTCGGACGAGCGGATCACCGGCAAGCCGAGCGTTTTGTCACGCCACGCCTCAAGGTTTGCGTGCCGGCTTAGTTCCACCGCGTCGAAGCCTTCATCGCCGGCGAGGCCGCCGAGCTGCGAGGTCACGCTGAATACCGCGCGGTCGATATGCGCCGCGATGAAAAGGCCGCCCAGTTCGTGGATACGCTCACCTGTCTCGCGCAGCGTCAGGCGGGTCGGCGCACCGAGCAGCCGCCACTCCAGTTCCTCCACATTGTCGTCGGCGTCCACCACCGCCTGATAGCCGAAGACCTCGGGCTGGTTCACCCGCTTGGGCAACGCGGCATAGCAGATCTCGGTCATCGCCGCCGCCTGTTCCAGCGTGTCGAAAACCGCCAGCCCGTGCACCTCTTCCGCCGATGTGATCTCCATCCCGAACAGGCAGTTCAGCTCTGTGCGACGGCAGGCTTCCGCCAGCGCCGGGCTGTTGCGCGACGAATTGTGGTCGGCCAGCATGATGCCGTTCAGCCCTGCGGCTTTGGCCGCTTGAACGATCGCGCGCGGCGAGGCGTCGAGATCGCCGCATGGCGAGAGGCAGGAGTGAATGTGGAGGTCGAACGCAAACATGGCAAGAGTGTAGTCGGTTCCCCCCGGAGCGTAAATCTGAAACCAATTGTCTTGCGCCGATCTGACAGTGAAGATAAGCTAACCATTATGGGATCTTTATTCAAACCCCTGTTGCTGGTCGGTGCGGCTTGGATCGGCACGAATCTGCTCCATCTGCTCTGGGTGGGGCTGCGCCGGCGGGCTTGGGAAAACCGTACGCGCCGCGAACCGAACGGTTTGTTGCCGGATGCCGCGGCCTACCGGATCGGCAACGGCCCTGTCGCGCTGCTCTTCATCCACGGATTCGCGGACTCGCCCTGTATCTGGCGGCGCATGACGCGCCGTCTTGCGGAGGGCGAGCGGTTCACCTGCCGCGCCATGCGTCTGCCCGGCAGCGCCGAACCTGCCGCGCACGCCCGCTGCCAATCGCTGGCGCTCTGGCGCACGCAGGTGGCCGACGAACTGGTGCGGTTGCGCGAGACGCACGAGTCCGTGTGGATCGTCGGCCATTCGCTGGGCGGCGCCCTCGCGCTGGACGCGGCGCTGCGCCTGCCGGATCTCGTGGACGGCGCGGCGGTTTTTGCGCCGCTCATCGATGTGGCGCGCGCGCGCTGTCCGCTGCTGCCGCCGCGCGTCTGGTTCGCGCTGGCCCGCGTTGCGCTCTGCCTCTCGCCGACGTTTGAGTCGCCCTTTGCCGTGCAGGGAGTCGCCGAGGATGATCCGTCCTTCGCCTTCGCGCGCGACCGCTTCATCCCGTTCTGCGTCTACCGCTCACTCTTCCGGCTGATCCGCGAGATCCGCCCCCGCGCCGCCCGCCTGGCCTGTCCGCTCTTCGCGCTCACCGCCTCGCACGATGCGGTGGTCGATACAGCAGCCGCCCAGCGCTGGCTGGCCGCCTGCCCGGGGCCGAAAGCGGTGCGCGACCTGCCCGAGGCCAGCCACGTCATTCCGCTTTGCGCCGAATGGGAGGCGTTGACAGACGAGATGGCGGCGTTCATCCTGGCGCACCCGCGTGGCGCGTTTCAACGTCGTTGAAGCCGGAACCTGAACCCCCAACGTATCGGTCAGCGAAACGGGGATGCGCGTGCGACCGATTATCGCTTGCGGCGTGTGCACGCTATCCGGTATGGTGTGTGTCAAGACACAGGGGGAATGTGCCATGCAGCATCGTATCAGGGGAGCCGCGCTCATTGTTTGTCTGGGGTTGGCCGTCGCGCTTGCGCGGGGTGCGCCGGGAATCACGTCGGACGGCCAGGCTTTGGCCGCGGTTCTGCTGGGCCGCGCCGCAACGGAGGCTGAACGCCAAAGTCCGCACGCGCTCTGGGCGGCCGTCGAGGCGCACGACGAGGTGCTGGCTGACTGGCTGCGCCAAGACCTTGCGCCGCTTGCGGGACCGGAACTCTTGTCGAGCGACGACGGACGCACACGTTTTTTGACGGTCGCCTCCGCCGTCTCCGGCCAGAAGGCGGGGCCTGCAGGACCGGCCGCCTGCGAAACCGCTCTTGCTGCCTACCGCGCCGCCTGCGCGCAACGCCGCGCCCGCCGTCTGGCCCGCGTCAAGGCCGAGTTCCCGCGCCTGGTCTACGTGCGCCATTTTGTGATGGGCGGCTCGCACTACGCCTACACCGAGGCGCTCTCCGATGCCCAGGCGGAGCGTAATTTCCGCGCCGGCGGACAGCTCTGCCTCGCCGAATGGCGCGACGCCCTCTGGCACGAGACGGTGCTCACCGAGACGAAGGAGGGCGTCATCCGTGACGCGGACGTGGATTATGACGGCCGTGCCATCCTCTTCGCCCTCAAGCGCTCCGACCGCGGCGACGATTACCACCTGTATGAGATGGACGCGGCGACGCGCGACGTCCGCCCGCTGACCGAAGGGCTCGGGATCGCCGATTACGAGGGGTGCTACCTGCCGGACGGACGCATCCTTTTCAACTCCACGCGCTGCATGCAGATCGTCGACTGCTGGTGGACCGAGGTCAGCAACCTCTACCGCTGCGATCGCGACGGCCGCAACATTCTGCGGCTGACCTTCGACCAGGTCCACCTCAACTACCCCTCCGTCGCGCCGGACGGCCGCGTGCTCTACACGCGCTGGGAGTACAACGACCGCTCGCAGATGTATCCCCAGCCGCTCTTCCAGATGCAGCCCGACGGCACCGCCCAGAGCGCGGTCTACGGCGAGAACTCCTGGTTCCCGACCACCATCATTCACGCGCGCGGCATTCCGGGCAGCGGCAAGATTTTCGCGATCGCCACCGGACATCACTCGCGCCAGCCCGGCGAGCTGATCCTGATCGATCCGGCGCGCGGTCGCCAGGAGGCCGAGGGCGTCACGCTCGTCGCGCCGGTGCGCCCCACGAAATCGGTGACCGTCGACGCGTACGGCCAGGAAGGCGACCTCTTTGCCTATCCGTATCCGATCGACGAGCGCACGCTGCTGGTGACCTACAATCCCGATGGCTGGACGCAGGTCGACGGCAAGCGCCACGAGAACCGCATGACCGGCTTCGGCGTGTACTGGATGGATGTCGACGGCCAGCGCGAGCTGCTGGTTTCGCGCCGCGGACTGGCCTGCGCCCGCGCGGTACCGCTGCGCCCGCGCGCGCGTCCGCCGGCCCGCCCGAGCCTCGTGGACTATGCCCGGCCGACGGGCACCTTCTATGTGCAGGACGTCTACGAAGGCCCGGCCATGGAGGGCGTGGCGCGCGGCACGGTCAAGACCTTGCGTGTCATCGGCCTCGACTATCGCGCCGCGGGCATCGGCAGTAACGGCAACGGCGGACCGGGCGGCGGCGCGTTGATCTCCACCCCGCCCTCTGTGGGCAACGGCGCCTGGGACCCCAAGATCCTGATCGGCGACGCCCCGGTGCATGAGGACGGCTCGGTCTTTTTCACGACCGAAGCGCGCGCCCCGCTCTACTTCATGCTGCTCGACGACAAAGGGCGTATGGTGCAAACAATGCGGAGCTGGACCACGCTGCAGCCGGGCGAGAACGCCTCGTGCGTGGGTTGCCACGAGTCCAAAAACAGCGTGCCGCTCGCCTCGGCGCGTCCGACGCGCGCACTCGCCGCCGGACCCCGGCCGCTGGCGCCGATCTTCGGTCCGCGTCGCGGCTTCAGTTTCCTGAAAGAGATCCAGCCGATCCTCAACGCCCATTGCGTCGGCTGCCACGACGGTCGGTCCGGCCGTCCAGACCTGACCGCAGCGGTCGTCTCCGACCCCGCCGCCAAACGCCACTGGGCACGCGCCTACCTCACGCTGACGCACGCACGGCCCGATCAGAAGGAGCCGCCCGCGCGTTGGCGCGGCGATCCCGACCACGCGCTGCTCAACTGGGTTTCCGCCGCGTCGGCACCGCCGATCCAGCGGCCGCGCTCAGCCGGTTCTGCCAACAGCAGGCTCTTCAGCGAGATGCTGGACAAAGGGCACTGCAAGACCGTGACGCCGGTCGAGCTCGCGCGTCTCGCACTCTGGGTCGACCTCGGTGTGCCCTTCTGCGCGGACTATACCGAGGCCGCCGCCTGGACCCCGGAAGAGTGGGAGAAGTACCGCCGCTTCATGGCCAAGCGCGAAGCCGCCGACGCTGCGGACCGCGCCACGCTGCGCGCTCTGGCGCGGGAACCCTGAAAAGGCGAAGGCCGCCGTTGAACGTTTCATGCCGCCAGAGCGTTTAACCAGAAAAAGGAGCGGCTATGGCGGAAGAGGAGCGTCCGGCGCTGGAGGTGAAGCGGCTGGTCAAGACATTCGGCGGCAAAGAGAACCCGGTGACGGTATTGGACGGCGTGGACCTGACGCTGGCACGCGGCGACTTCGTGGCCGTGATGGGGCCCAGCGGTTCCGGCAAGAGCACCCTGTTGCATCTGATCGCCGGCCTGCTGACCTGTGACGGCGGAGAGATCCGGGTCGGCGGCGAACGGATCTCGGAGATGGACGACGCTGCGGTCACCCGTTTCCGCCGCCGCCGCATCGGACTCGTCTTCCAGGACTTCAATCTGATCCCGACGCTGACCGCCGAAGAGAACATCGCGCTGCCGCTGCTGCTGGACCGCAAGCCCCCCGGGCCCGCCGTGATTGAAGAGGTGCTGGCGCGGTTCGCGCTCACGCCGCGACGCACGTACCTGCCCGACCGGCTGAGCGGCGGCGAGCGACAGCGTGTGGCGATCGCCCGGGCGCTGGTGACCCGCCCTGACATCGTGCTGGCGGACGAGCCGACCGGCAATCTCGATTCGCCGGCGGGCCGCGCTTTTTGCGACCTGCTGAGCGCCATGAACCAGGAGGAGGCCTGCACCATCCTGATGGTCAGCCATGATCCGGTTGTGGCCGCCGCCGCGCGGCGCGTCCACCTCCTGAAAGACGGACGGTTCGTCGATGCGTTCGACACGGAGCACGATCCCGCGCGCGTGGCGTCGCGCTATCTCGAAGCCATGGGCGAGACTCCGGCCGCCCCGCACCGCTGAGGACGCGCGCGCCGAAACCCCTTTTAACCGTGCGGCGAAGAGTCGCAGAGCGAGGTCGCTTGTCATGATGATCCTGAAACTGATTATCACCCGTGCGCGGCACGACAGCATGCGGTTCGCAACCGCCGTGTTCGGGGTTGCTGCGGCCACCGCGTTGGTGGTGTGGTCGCTCGGCCTGACCCGGACCGCCATCAGCCAAAGCCGAGAGAGCGTGCGGCGCATGACCGAGCCGTTCACCTGCTGGGTGTCGACCACCGGTGCGGGCGTGTCCCTGCGCCGCGGCGCGCCGCCGCCCCCGGGCATCCAGCGCGGCGGAGCCGCTCGGCCCCTTCCGGGCGATCTCGTTGCTGCGGTCGCGGCGCTGCCCGAGATCGAGCAGCTCCTCGCCTGCCACGTGATCCGCGCGACGCTGGATTACCGTCCGGGCGGCCGCGTGATGCAGGGGCCTCCGCTCGTGGCCGATCTCACGCTGGCGCCGGCCGCGGGGTGTCCGTATGCGCGCGCGACCTTTACCGGCGCGTGGCCTGCGCCGGAGAGCGACGAACCGCTGGTGGCGGTCTGTTCGTCCGTCTTCACGCCGCGCCGCCTGGCGCCGCCGCCGCTCGGCTCGCCGCTGGTGCTGATCACGCCGTCCGGCACAGTGAAGGTCCGGATCGGCGCGCTCATCGACTTCCCCAAGACGGTGCGCGGTTTCCCGACGGTCTTCGCCACGCGCGGCGTCATGCGGCTGGCGGCCGGCGGGACGTTCGATCCCTCGCCCACGCTGCTGCTCTGCCGCACCGATGAACGCGAGGCGGCGCGCGTGCTTGCCACCGTCAAGGATACATCCGCAGGCCAAGGAGGGGTGGCGGATGACGCTGCCGCGCCGCGGGTCACGGCGATGGCCCGGCGCGAGGTCGAATCGCAGGTCGCCAGCGACAGTCTTCAGAATTTCAAGCGGCAGGCGC
>MWEJ01000132.1 GCA_002071025.1 Verrucomicrobia bacterium ADurb.Bin070
GGCCCGCAAGACCGCCGTGCTCTACTCGCCCAACATTTCGATCGGCGTCAACCTGCTGCTGCTCACCGCGATGGTGGTGCGCAGCGTGATTCCCCAGGCCGATGTGGCCATCATGGAGGAGCACTTCAGCCAGAAGCCCGACATCTCGGGCACCGCGCTCCGCATCGCCAAGAAACTGCGCGTCGATCCGCAGGCCAGCGTCAAATCGATCCGCGCCGGCGGGATTGTCGGCAAGCACGAGGTGCTGTTCGGACTGCCCAACCAGACGCTGCGCATCAAGCACGAGAGCATCACGCGCTCCGCCTTCGGGCGCGGCGCGCTGGCCGGAGCCGAGTGGCTGATGGAATGCCCGCGCGGGTTTTACACCATGGAACAACTGCTTGCCACGCGCTTTCGCGAGGCCCTGAGCGAACTGTAAACAAAGGAGGATTTAGGCGTTCTCATGCCTGTAATTCCTAAATCCTAATTCCTCCTTGGGTTCTATGCGTCCGGCCAGAGCTGCGCGGCCTGCTCGCGCAGCTTGTATTTCTGGATCTTCTGGCTCGCGGTCATGGGGTAGGTGTCGACGAACGCGACGAACTTGGGGATTTTAAACCAGGCGATTTTGTTGCGGCAGAAATCCTCGACATCCTGTTCGGTGATCTCGGCACCCGGCATGCGGATCACGAACGCGGCGGGCTGCTCGCCGTATTTCTTGCTGGGCACCCCGACAATCTGCACGTCTTGCACGCCCGGCATGTGCCCGATGAAATCCTCGACCTCCTTGGGCGAGATATTCTCGCCGCCGCGAATGATCAGGTCTTTCAGGCGCCCGGTAATGTAGTAGTACCCCTGCTCATCCATGCGGCCGATGTCGCCAGAGTGCGCCCAGCCGTTGGCGTCGATGCAACGCGCGGTCATCTCCGGCTCTTTGTAATAGCCGGTCATCACGTTGTAGCCGCGGCAGCAAATCTCGCCCGGTTCGTTGATGGCACAGATCTGGCCGGACTCAGGATGGATGATCGCGACCTCGATGCCGGGCAACGCCTGGCCGATGGAGGTACACTTGCGCTCGATACTTGTCTCGAAATAACGGGTCTGCGTCATCACCGGGCCGGTTTCGGTCAACCCGTACGGGATCGAGACCTCGCGCATGAACATCTGGTCCACGCACTGTTGCATGCGTTTGACCGGGCAGGTCGTTCCGGACATCAGGCCAGTCCGCAACGTGGAAAAATCAAACTTGCTGAAAAGCGGGTGATCGAGCATGGCGATGTACATGGTGGGCACCCCGTACACGGCCGTGCAGCGCTCCTTCTCGATCGACATCATGACGTTGACGGCATCGTATTTCTCCACCAGCACCATGGTGGCGCCGTGGTTGACGCACGCCATCACGCCCAGCACGCAGCCGAAGCAGTGGAAGAGCGGCACCGGGATGCACACGCGGTCCGCCGCCGACAGATTTTGGCACGCGCCGATCCAGAACCCGTCGTTCGCGATGTTGGAGTGGGTGAGCTGCACCCCCTTGGGAAAACCGGTGGTGCCGGAGGTGTACTGCATGTTGACAATGTCGTGGCAGCCCAGCTCGCGCTGACGCGCCTCATAGTCGGCGTGAGGCGTCTGCACCGCCAGCGCAAACAGCTCGTTGATCGAGTACATGCCGCGATGCTTCTCCGGACCGAGGAAAAAGACGCGCTTCAGGCGCGGATAGCGTGCGGACACGAGCTGCCCCCGCGGCTGCTCCTTAAGCTCGGGAATCAGCTCATAGAGCGTCTGGACGTAGTCGGTATCGCGAAACCCGTTGATCAAAAAGAGGTTTTCGGTGTCCGACTGCTTGAGCGCGAAATCGATCTCCGCCGACTTGTAGTTCGTGTTGAGCGGCAGCAGAATGGCGCCGATCTTCGCGGCCGCAAACATCAGCGGGATCCAATGCGGGACATTGGTGGCCCACAGCGCGATCTTCTCGCCGCGACGAATACCGAGCGCCATCAGGCCGCACGCCAGCCGGTCAACCTCTTCGCCAAACTCGTACCAGGTCAAGCGGAAGTCGCGGTCCGCATAGACTAAAGCATCCTGCGGGCCGCAGCGCGCGATCGTCTGGTCGAGCAACTGCCCGAGCGTGTAGTCGCGCGTCACCGGCAGATTGTTCCACGGCACGCCGGTCGAAACCGACTGCTTGAAGGGCGGCCGGCTCGGCGCGCTGCCGAACGGGTCCGTCAGTTTGAACAGTGCTTGCTCCATCGTGCTGGCTCCGCGCGTTAGAACGGCATGAAAACAACCGCATAGATCGTGGCAGGCCGGCCGTTCGCGGCACAGACCCGGTGCTGCACAACCGAGTTGTAGTAGGCCGAATCGCCGGGCTTGAGGACCTGAGTCGCGCCGCCGTAAACCAGCTCGACCTCGCCCTCCACCACGATGATCAGTTCTTCGCCTTCATGCGACGAAAGCTGGGCATCGGCGTCGCCGGCGATCTGGATATGGAACGGCTCCATGTGTCGGTCCGTTTTGCCGCGCCCCAGCGGGACATAGCGGAACCCGCCGGACGCGCACGCCTTATGCGAGACCTGTTCGCCGGCGCGTTCATTGGCGCGCACGATCAGCGGGTCGGCCTTGTACTGGTCATCCATGAAGGTCCCGAGGCGCTGGCCCAGCGCCCGCGAAAGCTTGACCAGCACCCCCAGCGCAGGATACACCTCGCCGGCCTCGACCGCCGCAATCACCGCCGCACTGACCCCGGACTTTTCCGCCAAGGTTTCCGTCGTCATTTCCAAACGTTCGCGGTAGGTCCGCACGCGCTCAGCCACTTTGCATCCGTCAGCCATTGACACACACTCCTAGCGGAAGATGATGTAAAGGATCGCTGTTGCAATCACCACTGCGGTGCCGCCCCACTTCGCACCCTTCGAGCTTTCCAGGTTCAGATGCGTGTTGGACTGGAACACCACCGGCTTGGGCAGCCGGGCTACAAATCCCATCACCGTCATGACCGCCAGCACGATCACCATGCAGAGCGCCATGCGGTTGAGGAAGTCGAGCTGCGGCAGATAGCGCTTGAAGAGGAAATAGAGCAGCGGGTTCAGCAGCAGTCCCGTCACGCCGGTCGCGCCGGCCGCCGTACGGTTCAGCAGGCCGAAGATGAAGACTGCCAACACACCGGGCGAGACGTAGCCTTGAAACTCCTGAATGTAAGTAAAGATGCCGCCGAACTTCGGATCGTCCAGCAACGGCGCCACCACACAGCCGATCACCACGAAGACACCCACGCAGATGCGGCCGACCGCGACAAGCTGTTTCTGTGAAGCCCGCTTGTTGAGATACGAGTGGTAGATGTCAATCGAGAAGATCGTGGACGCCGCGTTGAGCACGGCGGCCAGCGACGAGACGATCGCGCCCAGCAGGGCCGCGATAATAAAGCCGAAGAGGCCCTGCCTGCCCATGCACAGCTTGGCGATCAGCAACCCCAGCGCCGTGTCGCTCTTGTAAGCGACCGTCGTGCTCTTCTGCGCGGCGGCGGCCTTTGCGGTGACCTCGGCGTTATAGGCCGTCACGATCGGCATCTGGGCCGCATTCTTGGCCTGCCACGCTTCGGACGGCGCGAGCACGGCAAGCCCGAGATCCTTGCTGACGCCCGCCTCGCGCGCGACCACATAGTCGGACACCGCGCTGTCCGCCATGTCTTTGTCGTAAAGGTTGAAAGCGATGATGCCGGGAAAGACGATGATGAAGGGAATCAGCAGTTTCAGCGCCGCCGCAAAGACGATGCCCTTCTGCCCTGCCGCCAGTGAGGCTGAGCCAAGCGTGCGCTGCGTGATGTACTGATTCAGGCCCCAATAGTAGAGGTTGGGAATCCAAAGCCCCAGGCAGAGTGCCGTCCACGGAATGATGGTGTCGGTTTTGGGCAGGAACATGTGAAGCTTGTCGGCGTTGAGCGCAAAGAAACGCTGAACCGCCCCCATCTCCGCCGTCAGGACCGGAGCAGCCGCATCGGCCGCGGTGGTCGCGCCAACCCCGTGCGCCAAATCGGCGATGTTGGCACCGCCCAGCGCCTGGAAGGCGAAGAAGGAGATCAAGGCGCCGCCGATAATCAGCGCCGTGCCCTGGATCAGGTCGGCCCACGCGCACGCCTTGAGTCCGCCAGCCGCCACATAGCCGGCGGCCAGCACGCCCATGATCCAGCAGCAGGCCACCAGCGACACATGCACCCCGGCGTGCGCCAGCAGATCGCGCATCGGCAGCGCGCCGGCGTAGATCACGCCGCACAGCGACACGCCGACCAGGATCACCATCATGAACACGGCCATGATCGAACGCGCGTGCTTGTTGTAACGGTGTTCAAGAAAACCGGGGATCGTGTAGATCCCGGTCTTCAAAAAATAGGGCAAGAAGGCGAACGCCACGAAGACGAGCGTGACCGCCGCCATCCACTCGTAGCTGGCGATGGCGATGCCCAGGTAGGACGCGGCTTGGCCGGACATGCCGACAAACTGTTCCGCCGAGATGTTCGCCGCGATCAGCGAGACGCCGATCAACCACCAGGTCAGTCCGCGCCCCGCCAGAAAATAATCGGCGGCGCCGCCCTCTTCACTGTGCGCGCTCCTGCTTTTCCAGAGACCGACACCGATCACCGCCGCAATGAACCCGAAAAAAACCGCAATGTCCACGATACCCATGATCTCTCCTTGCTTACGCTTACTTAACGCCGAACCGGTACTCGGTTGCCGACTTATAGACCGCGCCAGGGCGCAGGATCGTTGACGGGAAAGCGGGCTGGTTGGGCGAATCAGGCGAGTGCTGCGTTTCAAGCGCCAGGCCGCCGCGATAGCAGAGCTTCTTGCCGGGCTTTTTGCTGGGCACCTGATCGGTCAGGAAGTTGCCGCAGTAGAACTGGATCGCGGGCTCGGTGGTCCAGACCTCCATGAAGCGTCCCGTGCTCTTCTCATAGAGCGCGGCCGCCGGCGCGAGTTTTCCGCTCTGGTTGTTCAGCACCCAGTTGTGGTCATAGCCGCCGCCGAAACGGAGTTGCTCGTTGTCAGCTTGAATACGCGCGCCGATCGGCCAGGGCGTCGTGAAATCGAACGGCGTGCCTTTGACCGGCACCACCTCGCCGGTGGGGATTAGGCCTTTGTCGACAGGCGTCATGCGGTCCGCGAAGAGCGTCAGCTCATGATCCAAGATCGTGCCCTCGGCCTCGCCTTTGAAGTTAAAATAGAGGTGCTGGGTCAGGTTGATCGGCGTCGCCTTGTCGGTCACCGCCTCGTACTCGATGCGCCACACGTTCTCGGGCGTAAGCCAATAGCACACCGTGACATCGAGCTTGCCGGGATAGCCTTGATCGCCGTCCGGGCTGGTCATCCAGAACTTCACGCCGACGCTGCGCCCCTCGGAGAGCGGCTCGCTGTGCCACACGTAGGCGTCGAAGCCCCGTTTGCCGCCGTGCAGCGAACAGGGCAGGCCGCCGGGCTCGTTGTTGATCGGCAGCCGGTACGTCACGCCGTCCAGCGTGAAAGTACCCTTGGCAATGCGGTTGCCGTAGCGGCCAATCAAGGAGCCGAAGTAGGGATCGTGCGTCTCGTACCCCGCGACCTCATTGAAGCCCAGTGTGATGTCGGTCTTGGCACCCGTGCGATCCGGCGTGAACAGGCGCACGACCTTGCCGCCGTAATCGATCACATCCATCACCACGCCGCCCGCGCCGGTCAGCGTGTACTGCTGAACCAACTGGCCGTCCTTGGTCTTGCCGAACGGCTTGACCACCACCGAAGGCTCGCATCCCTTGCTCATTGTCTCACACGCTCCTTTATCCGTCACACACCCCGTCACAGCAGCAGCCGCGACGCTCGCCAGCACGGCCCCACGCATCACACGTTTCATGTTGAACTCCTACTGGGCGCCTACCGCAAACGCGGCAATGCCCGTGCCGCGGCGCAGATACAGAACGCCATCCGAAACCACCGGCGAGGACCAGTGCGGCCCATTGCCATAATCAATCTTGAACGAGGCGATCACCCGATGGCTGTCAGACCCGACCTCCACGAGCATCACCGTCCCACCTCGCTCATCATACGTGATCATGCCGGCGGGCGTGATGCAGAAAGATGTTTTTTTCGCGCCCTCCACATGATACACCGCACGGCCATCCGCCGGGTCGAAACAGGTGAGCCGGCCGCCGCCCGACGAGAAGATGCGCCCCTTGTAGAACGCCACGCCCTGGAAATGGTTGTCGGAGGATTTGTCGGACCAGACCCGCTTGGCCGTGCCGCCCGCGATCTCGAGAATCTCCGCGCCGTGTCCATAGCCGGACGAGATGAAGAGACGGTCTTTGCCGCACAGCACCGGCGTGTTGGGATGCACGGCATGACGGTTGCGGTGCGCATGCTTCCAGAGCGGTTGACCGCTCTGCGCGTCAAGTCCCACCACATGATCCTCCAGCATAGTGACCACCTGACGCCGTCCGTTGAGCGTCAGCAGGGCCGGCGAACAGTAGGCGCTGCGCTCGCTCAGCCCCTTGCTTTTCCACACCGGCCGGCCGGTTTTGACATCCAGCGCCACCACGGCGGCATCAGGCCCCCCCGGCTGGCAGATCACTTTGCCGTCGTAAATCAGCGGATTGTCGGCGATGCCCCACGTGATGTTACGCCCGCCGAACTCGGCATGGCTATCGACGCGCCACACGATCTCTCCCTTTTTCGCGTCGACGCACACCACATGCCCGAGACCGCCGACCAGATAGAGCCGCCCTTCGTGAAACGTCGGCGAGGTCCGCGCGAATTCGTAAGACGATCCCCATTCCGGGCCGTATTCCACCTGCCAGCGGTTGGCGCCGCTCTTCGGGTCGAGCGCGTAGAGGTGGCCCACGCGGCTCTTCTTGTCACCGGTGCTGCCGGTGACGAACAGCGCCCCCCCCGCCACGATGGGCTCGGAATATCCTTCGCCCGGCAGCTCGGCCAGCCACAGCCGTTTCGGCCCCCCCTCCGGCCAACTCGCAGCCAACTGCTCTCCGGTGATGATCAGATCACGGTTGCTGCCGCGCCATTGCGTCCAATCCGCAGCCCGCGCTTGAAGCGCCATGCATCCGGCCACCGCCGCCCACGCAAAAAATAATCCGCGCATACTCCTCCCGTGTTACCGATCCAAGCCCGTGAATATGGGCCGTAGTGTATTGAATCCCGGCCCGGATACCAAGCCGAAATTCGTGATTGTCGCGCCTTTACGGCTCCTTTAAACTACGTGGCGATGTGTGTTGCCTTCCATCCTATGCCCGTTGTCGGCGTGTGCCTGCTGGCCTTGGGCCTGTACGCGCGAGCAGCCGAAACGCTCGTGCGCGTGGTCCATTTTGCCGCGCCGGTTGTCGTCAGCCTAGCGGATGGCACGTGCCGGGTCACGGTGGAGGGCTGCGAGCCGGATGTTCAGCCGGCCCGACCGGTACTGCCGGCGCAGGGCGCGTTCATCACGATCCCGGCCGGCTTTGAGGTCGAAACCTTGACCGTCACGCCGCTCACCGAACGCGACCTCCCGCTTCCCGCCCCGCTCGAATGGGGACAACCCCCGCGCATCCCCGGGATGCCGCCCGCGCCGCCCGTCGGGCCGGACGCGGCCATCTACGCCCAGGCCGCCCCCTACCCCGACCTCGCGCGCACGGCTTGGCGCGTCGACCGCTGCGGCGGCACCGACCTGCTTAGCGTTCCGCTTTATCCGGCGCGTTATTTGCCTGCCTCCCGCCGTCTGCTCGCGGCGGAGGCACTCGCCGTCACCGTGACCCTCCGGCTTGCTGCGGCACTCCCGCCCGCGCCTCCGCCGCGTCTCGCGCAGGCGCTGAACGACACGCGCCGCGTCGGGGCGCTGCCCGCCGCGTTCGATCTCTCGCCGGACGCGCCCTGCACCTATCTGGTCGTTTCAACCTCGAATCTGATTCATAACGCCGCAGGCCCTTGGAATCTGCAAGCCCTGTGCGAGGCGCGCGCCCGCGCCGGCTACGCGCCCGCCCTCGTGACCGTCGAATGGATCGCTGCCCAGTACGACGGTGTCGATCTTCCCGCCAAGATCCGCGCTTTCCTGCAGGAGGCCTACGCCCAGTGGCACATCCGCGACCTGCTGATCGCCGGCACCTTTGACCTGATCCCGGCGCGCAAGCTGACCGTCTCGTTCTCCGATCCCTTCTCCACGCTGGCCGCCGAAATCCCCTCCGACGCCATCTACTATGGATGCCTCGATGGCCCGTTTGACGGCAATGGTAACGGCCGCTACGGCGAGATTTCAGACGGCCTCAACGGCGGGGATGTCGACCTGACCGCCGAAATCATGGTCGGCCGCTTCCCGGTGGCCACGGCCGATGAACTCGCCCACATGGTCCGCAAGACGCTGCGCCATGAAAACGCAACGGCGGACGAACTTGCACCCAACGCATTCCTGGCCGAGAAGGTCAACTTCGGCTCGCTCGTCTATGCCACCGGCTTCATGGAGGAGTTGCGCTGGGGCACGAACACTTACGGCTTGGTCTCCATGGGCTACGAGACCTCTCCGTATGCCGACGCGCTCGACACGACCCACACGCTCTACGAT
>MWEJ01000133.1 GCA_002071025.1 Verrucomicrobia bacterium ADurb.Bin070
GCCGGTCACGATCGGCGGAATCAGCGTGCCGGTCGCCGAGCAGAGGCCGCACCCGATCGCCAAGCCGAGCCCGATGCCCAAGTAGCGGATCATCAGGCCCCACGTGAGGCCGCCCAGCCCCCACAGCGCGCCGAAGCCGAAGCAACGGGCGAGCACGCCGGCCGGTGCCTGCGTCAGCACGTCTTTCAAGTTCGGCACGGTCAGGACAGCCAGCACCCACGGGAAAAGCACCAGTCCGAAAATCGCGTAGAAGAGCCAGTAGCTCTCATAGGCCCACGCTTTGACGCGTTTGAACGGCAACGCAAACACCGCGCCGGCCAATCCGCCACAGGTGAAAATCAGCATACCCACAGCAGGATTCGTCGCATCCAACATCATGTGTCACCTCGTTTTTGCGCCGCACGTCACGTGTCAGCCTTTTGAATGATGGAGAGATCATACGGAGAGAACGTGCAAAAGGGAAGAGCAAAAAGCGGACTTTACAACACGCCGGAATATAACACGCGATCACGCTCCGCCTGCTCAAACTTATCCCGGTCGATCAGGCGCTTTTTTGCGCGTCGTTCGGCCAGCACCCGCATGGGGTCGTCACCCAGCGCGTCGGCCAGCGCCTCGGGCGAACGGCGCGCCGGCTCCGCGATCTCGCCGTTCAACTCCGCCTCGGCGCAGAACGGGAAGATCAGCGCCGCTTCGGGACAGAGCCGGGCGCAGGCCGGGCAGCCGGTTTTGCAGTTCAGCGGAGCCGCGACGCGCACGCGTCGCGCCGCCGCCGCGTCGGGTTCATGCTCGTACACCGAGAAGAGACAATAGTCGCGGCAGGTGCCGCAGCCGCTGCAGCGCGTGCGGTCAATCACCGGGTACCACGGCACGCCGTATTCGCGTTTGAGCGCCTCGTGGTCGAACGGTAGCGCCACCCACTCGATCGCCAGGCCGTCGCACGGCACGCCGCCGAACGCCAGCAATGCCCGCACCGCGCGCGGCCGCGAGCCCGCCACCACAAACGAGGACGCGCCCGCGAAACAGGCTGCGAGCACGCCATCCTCCGGGTGCAGGGCGTGCTCGGCCACGTCATCCAGCCGCACGACCGCTTCGGCAGAGACGCCGCAGCGGGCCGCCAGCACAGCGGCGCCATCCACCAGCAGACGGTCGCGCGATCCCATTGAGGCGAGAATGATTTTCGGCATGCATACCTCCTGGACGGCCGCGTCCGGCGGCCTGCGTCTATCGGATCTTGACGAGAATGACAAACAAGAGCGGCGTCAGGAAAGACTGGATCAGGACAAACCGCATCAGGACCTGCGCATTGCTCCAGCGCATGTTCTTGCGGCAATGGTCGTGCAGCGGGAAGCGCACGCTGTGCAGCATCTTGATCAGCACGTGCTGACGCGACGCCGCCTCGGGCGTGAGCGTGTGCGGCGGACGCACGTCGAATCCGATGCGGCGGAACATCCGCAGCAGGATGAGTTTGAAAAGGCCGGTCCCGCCGTTCACCAGCACGACCGGCGAGACGACCACGATCAGAAACGGGTTGCCGGCCACCAGCACGGCCACGCCGACGAGCATACCCAGCAGGCGCGAGCCGGCATCGCCCATCAGCACGCGGCTGGGTTCGGCGTTGTGCCAGAGGTAACCGGCGAGCGATCCGGCCATCGTCGCCACAAGGATCGCCCAGCGCGCACCGTCCGGATTGTGCGGAATCAACAGGTAATCAGCGATCGGCCGGTAGCCGATCACGCCGTACAGCAGGCCGGCCAGCGCGAACAGCGACAACAGGGTCAGCGATCCCGCCAGCCCATCAACCCCGTCCGAGCAGTTGGTGGCGTTCATCGTGAACCAGAGCAAGGCGGCCGCGCCCGGCACGTACACCGCCAGCGGGATGTCAATGGCTTGCTTGAAGAAGGGCAGCCACACATACGAGCCGTGGCCCCTGTAGAGGCAGTAGGCCGCGCCCAGCGCGACGGCCAGATCCAAAGCCCCCTTCTTAAACTCGCCCCATGGCAGGCTGCTGCTGTCGTCCAAATAGCCAAACAGCATGCTGAGATACAGGAACACCACGGTGCCGAACTCCCAGATCCCCATAGGCACGAAGAGGGCGATGACCGGCACGAGCAGCAGCGCCAGCAACAGGCCGGCACCGGTCGGCTTACCGGCGGAAACCTGTCCGCCGTCAGCGGCCAAGCGTTTCCCGCGGTCGGTGGGCAGGCGGTTCCACAGCCGCGGCAGCAAACTCCAAATCACGAGGCCGCCGGTCAGCGTTCCTGCGGCCAACAGCATCATGTGCGACGAAAAGAGTCGGAAGGGGCCCCACAGCTCCGTCAAATAGGGTGCGATCCAATACAGCATGCTCCGCTCCTCACTTGCCCGTTTGCCGGGCCGCCTGCACCGCGCGAGCCATCGCCGCGATGTGCGCCGGCGTCGTGCCGCAGCATCCACCGATGATTGACGCGCCAGCCTCAACCAGCGCCGCGACCTTGCCGGCCATCTCCTCCGGAGTTTCGCGGAAGACCGTCTCGCCGTTCTCGAGCGTCGGCATGCCAGCGTTCGGCATCGCGATCAGCGGCACCTGCGACACGGCGCGCAGCCGCCGGATGACCGTCACCATCGCGTCGGGCCCGGTGCCGCAGTTGGCGCCGATAATGTGCGCGCCCGCGGCCAGCGCCTGTTGTGCGAACTGCTCGGGCGTCACGCCCATCATCGAGGCGAATCCGCCGTCCGGCTGCGGCTCGAAAGTAAAACTGGCGAGACAGGTGAGGCCGGTCGTCTCGCGCACGGCGCGCACCGCCACGCAGCACTCTTCGATGGCCATCATGGTCTCGACAATCACCGCATCCGCGCCGCCGGCCTCGAACGCGCGCGCCTGCTCCGCGAAAGCGGCGTAAAAATGAGCTTCGGTTTCATCGCCGTAGGGTTCCATGAAGAGCCCGGTTGGGCCCAGACTCGCCATCACATACTGGCTGTCACCGGCCACGTCGCGCGCGAGCGCGGCTCCCGCGCGGTTGATCTCCGCCACCCGCGCGGTGAGGCCGTAGTGCGCCAGCTTGTACCGGCTGCCGCCAAAGGTGTTGGTCTCCACGATCAGGCTGCCCGCCTCACGATAGGCCGCATGCACCGCGCGCACCTGTTCCGGCCGCTCCAGGCACCAGAGTTCCGGACACTCGCCGGGAACCAGGCCGCGCGCCTGCAACTGAGTACCCATGCCGCCGTCTGCCACCAAACATTCCGCCGCCGCCCGCTCTTCAAGTCGCTGCCTCATCGCTTTGCATCCGCTCCTTCTTCACTCGCCCTTCTCCGCTCGCGGCGTCCGCGCGCGGTACGCCCCTTTACATCACGGCCGTATGGTACCACCCTGCGCCGGACGGATAAAGCCGCAAAACAAAAAGGTGCCGCACTTTCGTGCGACACCTTCAAAAAGAAGTGCAGCTTCAGCGATTATTTGCTGAGGACAGCATCTTTGGCGGCTTTCGCCAGACGGAACTTGACGACCGTCTTCGCCGGAATCTTGATCGCCGCGCCCGTGGCGGGATTGCGGCCTTTGCGCGCGGGGCGCTTGACCTTGATCAACTTGCCCAGACCCGGGAGCATGATGCCCTTCGGATCCTTCGCGCCAGCATAGGCGATCGTGAGCAGCGCATCATACAGCGCGCTAGCCTGCTTTTTGCTGATTTCACCAGCCTCGGCAAGAGCGGCCATGATTTCGCTTTTCGTCTTCGGCGTTGCCTTTTTAGCCATAAGTTTACTCCTTTTTTTGCAGGGAAACTCACCCCACAACGGTTTACAACATAGACGATTTTCCCTAATAAGCAACACCAAAAACAAAAAGGGCCAATCTTTTTTAGCTGTTTGTGCTTGCGTTGCGTGGCGGCGATCAATCGTGACGCGGATGAAACCGGGCATGCGTGGCGTGCACCAGCCCCTGGTCGACGTGCGTGTATATTTGCGTGGTGGCGATGTCGGCATGGCCGAGCATCTCTTGGATCGCCCTGATCTGCGCACCGTGCGCCAGCAGGTGGCTGGCGAAGCAGTGTCTCAGTACATGCGGCGAAACCGACCGGTCCAGTGCCGCGCCCGTCGCGCGTTTGCGCAACATCGCGAACACGCCCTGACGGGTGAAGCGCGCACCGCGCACCGTCACATACAGGGTGTTCTCCACCGCGTTGCCCCGCGCCAGACGCGGGCGCGCTTCGGCCAGATAGCGGCGCAGCCACGCGGCGGCCACCGCGCCCAGCGGGACCAGGCGCTGCTTATCGCCCTTGCCGATGCACGCGACCACGCCTTCGTCGAGACGCACGTCGCCGACCTGCAGCGACACCGCTTCAGAGACGCGCAGGCCACACGCGTAGAGAAGTTCCAGCAAACTGCGATCACGGACCGCGAGCGCCGTATCGCCGGCAACAGAAGCCAAAAGGCGCGCGACCTCCTGCTCGGAGAGCGTGCGCGGCAGCACACGCCCTTTGGCCGGCGCATTCAACACAGCGACCACATCCACCGGCACCACGCCCTCAGCAGCCAGAAACGCGAATAACACCTTGACGGCGATCAGACGCCGCGCGCGCGTCGACGCGCGGAACCCCAAGCGACGCTGCTCTTCAAGGAAGGCGGCGACGTGCGTCCGCGTCACCGTGGCGAAACTGCGCACCGCGCCGCTACGCTGCAGAAAGCCGACGAACGCCGCGAGATCCGACGCATAGGCGGCACGCGTGTTTTCGGCAAGGCCGCGCTCGTAGGCCATGTGGTCAAGGAACTGTTCAACCTGCGCGTGCATCACGCACCCGCCTAACGTGCCGGCGCGGACGGAATGGCCTTGATCCCGTTCGCGTCATAGCCGGCCTCCGCAATCGCGATTTCAATATTTTTGTGGGCGACCACCATCGAATCGTACCACACCCTGACGGTACGGCTCGCCGCATCATACTCGGTCTTTTCGTGATCCACGCCGCCGAGCTGCGCCAATGCCGCGCGCACTTTCTGCACATCTTCGTCACGGGTCATTTCGGGCACGCGGACCTCCATGTCACGCACATCCGACACCCGGCAACCGGCCATGAAAAAGAGCGCAAGCGCCATCCACGTGAACAATCGTTTCATGGGGCCATGATACCGGAACGGGGCGGCCGTCCGCAAACGCAAACTTCAGCACGGTGCTTGCTACGCAGTCGGTCACGCGCTACACTTTCCGACATGCAGCACTTGATTTCGTTGCCCGGTTCTGTGAATGCTTTCGGCAGGGCCGCCCTGTTGGCGGCCGTCGTCCTGCTTGCCGGCTGCGCGACGTGGACCTTCACGCCGCTGCGCGAAAGCCATTTCGTCAACGTGGACGCCGAGCGGCTGCACGTCGAGTACGGCCGTGAGAAACGCACCGAGACGCTCGCCAACGGCATCGTCTGCACCTACGAGGGCAAAGTGCGGCTGACGCTGCCGGACGGCAAGCGGATCGTACTTTACCAGACGCTCACCACATCGGGCATCCGCTATCACTCGGGCGACAAGCGGTATGAGTTCATCGAAAAGGCTCCCTACTGCCTCCTGCGCCGTCAGGGGCAGGTGATCTTCGAGGGGATCTTCCGCCGTCAGTGAGCCGGTTTGCGCGCCGTGACCAGCCAATGCGGCATCGGCGGCGGCACGTGCTGCGTGGCGCACGTTTCAAAGCCCGCCCGGCGCAGCCAGCCGTGCAGTTCTTCATCCGAAAACACCCAGCCGTGATCGGTGGTGAGTGCCATGTTGACGGCGAACAGCGCGGAAAACGCGGGCTGCGTGTGCGTCGCGTCGGTCATCATATCCAGCACGAAAAGCCGCCCGCCGGGGCGCAGCGCCGCGCGAGCGCGGATCAGGATCGAAACGATCGTCTCGGGCGCCTCCTGATGCAACGCGCCGAAAATCGTGACCGCATCGAACGCCGCCTCCTCATAAACATCGGCATGATAATCTCCGGCACGGCAGGTCACGCGCTGCGACATGCCGGCCGCCGCGACCAGCTCCGCGGCGACGGCCGACACGGCCGGCAGATCGACGGTGACGCATGACAGCTCGGGATGGGCCTGCGCCAGCAGCACGGCGTAAGTGCCCGGGCCGCCGGCCAGATCCAGCACGCGCGTGCAGCCGGAGAGGTCAATGAGCGGAACCACCATGCGCCCGATACCCAGCGCCCGCCCGTGCATCGCCATGACAAAGCGGCGCGTCCGCGCGGGATCGTCGCCCAGATGGCAGGCCGGCGATTCGACCGGCCGGCCGCTGCGCGCGAACGCCGCGAGCTGACCCCATGCCGCATACACATCGTGATTGTAGCGGATCGCCTGCGTCACATCGTGTGCCCCTCCGGCGACCAGCGCCTGCGCACCCGCCTCGGTGTTCGCATAGGTCTCGCCGCTTTTGCGCAGCAGGCCGATGGCGACACAGGCGTCAAGCAAGAGACGCGCGCCGCGCGGCTCCAACCCGGCAAGCGTTGCCAGGTCTGCGGCAGAAGCAGGCGCGCGCACCTGCGAGACGCGGGTGAAGAGATCGACTTCCAGCGCGGCAAAGAGCACCGCCGATCCGTAATAGGCGCTGGCCAGGTCGATAATGCCCTGCAACGAACGTTCACGTTCCATGTGCCTGCTCTCCTTGTGTCGGCCGGCCCGGCACTCCCGCCGCGGTTTTGCGCAGGCCGGCCATCATCACGCCGGACACCGCCATCGCCACCAGAAAGGCGGGGAGAAACGACTCGGAACAGGTCCCCCACGCGCCGATCGCGGCATACACGGCGGAGACCGCCGCGTTGCCGAGTGCCGTAACAGCCGCCACCCGCCCCGCCGGCAGCCGCGACACCCCGCTGAAGATCACCGACGCCTCCGCCAGGACCGGCACGGGGCGCAGCGCCAACAGCAGCCAGACGCCATGCCGACGGTGAAAAGCTTCCAGCATTTCGCACTCGCTGGCTCCGAGCAGGCGGCCCACCGGCGCAGCCGAGTAACGGCCCATGAGATAGCCAGCCGCCGTGGTGATCGACATGCCAGCAAACGAGGCGAGCGTCCCGCCCCAAAACCCCAGCGCCATGCCGCAGGCGGTACTGACCAAACTTGACGGCACCGGCACGACGATATCGGTCGCCAGCAGGCCGGCCAGCAAGCAACCGGCCAGCAAGCGGTTGCGGCCCGCCTGCTCGATCACCGTCTGCGCCCATGCGGTGATCTGCGGCCCTACGACGAGAAACGGCAGAATGATAGCCAGCGCGACCCCGGCGACCAATGCCGCAATCCGCCAGGGGAACCGCACCGTCCGCTCGACCGTCTGACTCACGACTTAGGCTCCGCCTGTTTCATATACGTGGTGATCTTTTCGCGTGCGTTTTCCAACACCGTCAACCGCTCGCGCCGCACCATCTTGAACGGCAGGAACTCGCCCAGCGGGCGCAACAGATTCGCCATGCGGTCGCTGCCGACCTCGATCGTTTCCGGGCATCCACCCAGGCGCTTGAAGATCGCGAGCAGCCGCTCGGGGATGTCGGCCCACATCTGAGGAATCCCTCCCGTCGCCAGAAAAAGCTCTTCGGCGATGATCATGCCGGACACCGCGTCCACCGCGAGCAGCACATAGGCGGTCTGCGGGCGCGCGCCCTTCACGCCGATCATCAGTGGCGTGAAGATCAGATCAAGCTGAACGGTCATCGGCCAGAGCGGTTTGTCCTTCAGCGCCTGCAACATGTCGCCGGCGAGCCGCACCTCCACCTCTTCATCGGCCACCGGCTTGACCTCCGTCCAGACATCGGCCCAAGCACCCTGCGCATCCTGTTTGCGCAGCAGGATCTTGCGCGGGAAATCGCGTTTCAACAACATGCCGTCGGACTCCACACGCATCGCCATTCCGTAGGCTTGATACAGGGCGGGTTCCAGCAGCGCGAGTTCCTCCGCATCCGGCAGCCAGGGATGATATCCCGGCAGGATCGACCGGAAGACCGCATTGCAGAAGTCCGCCTCGACCGGCCGTTTGAGCACGTCTAAAAATTCCCGCTCATGATCGAACAACAGCGCCGGCTCCACGAAGAGCATTTCGATCATCGGGATTTCCAGCAGCCAGGTTGGGGTCTGTTTCGCTGGATCGGCCAGTCGCGTAATCATGTCATAAAAGGCCTTCCATCCCATCAGGAAGCGCATATGGCGGAACGCCTTCGGGCGTCCGCCGAACACCGCGAAACAGGGCTCTTCCCGCCCCTGAAAGTGCAGGCCGAAACAGTCCGCCACCCCCATCCACTCCCAGGGACACAATTCATCCAGACGCGCTGCCAGCGTATACGTACGCTGCCAACTCGCTTTCTCCTGGCGGGATAATTTCAGCATGGCCATCTCATTCCCCACGGGTATACGGTTTCAGTCCGCGCAGCGCAGTCACACGGTGCGTAACAGTAACGGATTGCCGGCTGCGCCTCAAGAGCAAAGGCGTTGTGGCAGATGGGGCTGCGTTGCGTCCTCGACCGCGAGCGCCTCCAAAGCCCAGATGAGCGGATAGAGGCGCTCGTGGTACCAGAGCC
>MWEJ01000134.1 GCA_002071025.1 Verrucomicrobia bacterium ADurb.Bin070
CGCCGTCAACGACACCGGCAACGAGCATTTCCTTGTCTTTGACGGACCGGACGGCTCGCTCATGGCCGTCTGGACGCAAAGCTCCGCCGAGTCGCAACCCGATCAACACCAAGCCTTCGCCCGCAGCGACGACGACGGCAAGACCTGGTCCAAGCCACGCATCATCGCGGGGCCCAAAAAACCGGGTGACGGCCACATCGCCAGTTGGGGGTATCCGCTGGTCACCCGAAGCGGCCGCATCTATATTCTCTACAGCCAGCACATCGGCAAGACTGACCAGTTTTTCCACCACACCGGCTGGCTGCACGGCATCTTCAGCGACGACAACGGTGCCACCTGGTCGGCGCCCCAGAACGTGCCGATGCGCCGCAGCATGCGCGACAATCCCGACCCCGCGATGCCGCCCAATGTGCTCTGCTGGCAGAAGCCGCTGCGCCTCGGCAAGGACGGCCGCTACCTCGCCGGCGTCACGCGCTGGACCAGCTTCGCGGTCACGCCGAACCCCACAAAGTCGTGGATGTCAGCCGACGCGCGCGTCGAGTTCATGCGCTTCGAGAACATCGATGAAAACCCCGAGCCCAAGGACATCCGCATCACGTGGTTCGCCTTCAACGAGCAGGCGCTCAGCGTGCCCTATCCCGGCCACGCCGAAGTCAGTGCCTGCCAAGAGCCCTCGTTTGTCAAACTCCCCGACGGCCGCCTCTTCTGCGTCATGCGCACCTGCAGCGGCAGCCCGTGCTGGAGCGTCAGCGCCGATCAGGGCGAAACGTGGACCGCGCCGCGTCCCCTGTTGCGCCGTGACGGCGGCGCGCCGCTGCTGCACCCGCTCTCGCCGTGCCCGATGTACGATGTGGGCGGCAACGAGGCCGGCAGCGGCCATTACGCCCTCTTCATCCACAACCACGACGGCCATTACATGGGCTACACGCCTGCGGATTCCAGCTATCACCGCAGACCCATCCACCTCGTACGCGGCACGTTCAAGGCCGGCGCTGACCAACCGGTCTGGTTCGACGAGCCGCAGTTCTTCTTCGACCATGATGGCGTCAGCCTCGGCAAGCCCGGCACCCGCGGCCGGCTCGACCTCGCCCTGTATGCCAGTTTCACCGTACGCGGCGGCGTGCCGGTACTCTGGTATCCCGAACGGAAATTCTTCCTGCTCGGAAAAAGCATCCCGAACGCAGAGTAGCGCGCTGAACCTTCTCCCCATGTCCTTCTCTCACGACATCTTTTTGCCAAGCATGCAGCCCCGCCCTCAAGACCCCGTCCCCGCCGTCTCGCTGGAGGGCGAGGCTGTGCCGAGCCGTGCGCGTTTGCGCCCTGCCGCACACACGGCTCACAACAGGCCCGCCCTCTATTGCGCACTCCTCGTGACCGCTTTCCATTCTCACGCCGAAGCCTGGCGCACCTACGCCGTCTATCAGCCGCGGATCGAGCGCACCGTCGTGGTCGATGCCGCCGAACAGCCGCTGCGCTACAATCACGACAGCTCGGTGGCATGGTTCCGTGACCGCTGGTTCTGTGTCTGGAACGCCAACACGACTCCTTCAGAGGGGGCGCCCGGACAGCTCAACGTCGTCAGCACCAGTCCGGACGGATTGACCTGGAGTCCGCCGCAGCCCGTATTTTCAGATCCGGCGCGCAGCGCAAACCCCATACCCTGTCCCTCAGGCACGCAGTGGCAACCCAACCTGCTGGTCGTCGGCGACCGCCTCTGGTGCCTCTGGAGCCAGAACTCGAAGGATACCCACAACGGGTGTTACTTCTCGACACTCGACACGCCGGACGGGCTCTGGACCAACCGCCTGCTAACCTGGAACGGACAGGACGAACCGGTCATCGACGGCCACCCCTACCGCCTGTTCCCCTCGCAGAATCCGCTGCGCCTGGCCTCGGGCCGCGTGCTGGCGCCGGTCACGATGATCGGGCCGGCCTCCACCAACGCGGCGGCCGGCGCAAACGCCTGGTACGGGCGCGAGAAGCGCAACAGCGTGCTGGTTACCGACGACGGCGTGACCTGGCGGGTCTCGCCCGGCACGGTGCTCCCGGGCCTGGAGTGGCGGCAGTGGGAGCCTACCGTCTTCGAACAGCCCGACGGTTCCGTGCTCATGTTTGCGCGCAACAATTTCATTCCTGCGTTTGAGCGGGCCGCCATCCGTCCCGAGGAAGCGCTGACCTGGTCCGTCTCGCGGGACGCCGGCATGACGTGGACGCCGCACGCTTATGTGCCGCTCGAGACTGTGGTCTCGCGCATGCATGTCCTGCGGCAGCCCGGCTCCGACCGCTTCCTGATGCTTCATAACGATTGGCCCGCCGGCCGCTTCGGCGTGGACCGGCGCAACCTGGCGCTCTTTGTCAACCGCGGCGGGGGCATCGACTTTGTCGCGGGGACCGGACTCACCGGACGCGAGCCCGAGGTTGCCTATCCGCAAATGGACATTCAGGGCGACGCGCTCCTTTTCACGTACAGCCAAGGGCCTTGCGCCTTGCGCAACATCCGCGCTGTGCGGGTCTCGCCGCTGCCGGCCCCGGATCAACTCTATCTCTATCCGCGCGCCAACCTGCCCGTGCCCAGACTCTGCACGGTCGCCAACGGCACGCTCACGCTGCAAGGCGGCGCGTCGCTGACCTGCCGCACCGCGCCCGGCATCGCCGCCGACCGCGTGCGTATCGACGTCGACGTGAAGCCGGATGACCATGGCGTGCTCTTTGATAACCGCGGCGCGACCAGCGGTTTTGTTTGGGGCCTCTCCGGCTCGGCCTTCGTCCATCTCGGCGATCCCGCCAAGAACCTGCGCTCTTCTCTGCCGGTGCCGTGTGCCCGCTGGAGCCGCCTCGGCGTGTCGATCGACTACCCAAAAGGCGAGGTCCACTTCACCCTGAACAGCCAGACGGAACGCATCGCGTTCAAGCCAGGCCGTCGCTCGCTCGCCGGCCGCACAGCCACGCTGTTCGGGCCCAACCTCGCGACCAGCACGCTCGCCGCCTTCGAGGGCGAGGTCCACTCGCTGATCCTCGACGGCACAAACCGCCTCTTTGACGTCACGAGCCCGGCGGGCCTCACCCAGTACGGCGGGACCTCCGGGACCGCCGAAACGCGGGCGTCCGAGACGTCCGCCTGTACCGTCCCCGCCGGCCCTGACGGACGTCCCCTCCTGCGACTCGCCGGCGCAGCGTCCGCCGGCGTCGAACTGCCTGCGAATGAACGCGCCGCCGGCGACCTGCTCGAGTTCGAATTCGCCTTCCGCCTTGAGTGCGGCGTCACCGGCACGTTGTGCACGGTCGGCGACGCCTGTCATCCTGCACGCGTCGTGGTGCGCAACGGCAGCATCCTGATTGAGGCCGCCGGCACATCGCAGCCCTGTGGTGCGGCCCGTCCCGGCACCTGGCAGCGGCTCGCGCTCTCTTCCCGGGCGGACACGACCCGCGTCATGCTCGACCGCGCGCCCGCCGCCGCCGTCCGTCATACCCCCCAAGCCAACTGGCTCTACCTCGGCGAGGGTTATCCCTCTTCGTCGCCGTCCGGCGACATCGCCGTCACCCTTGATCTGACCTCGATCCGCTCCCGCATCACGGAGGGCTTGCCATGATCCACGTCACGGCAGCCTTCTCGATATATCAAAAAATGTCATTTTTGCCCGTTTTCACCCGTTTCACACTTGATCGAGTCCCACCTTCAGGCGCACACTGACACGCTTTCGAAAGAGGTTCCCATGAACAAGACCAAACAAAAGCTAAAAAACAACGAAACGGCGCTGGGCGGCTGGATGCTGATCCCGCATCCGGCGATCGCCGAGCTCATGGCGGGAGAGGGGTTCGACTGGATCGCCCTCGACATGGAACACGCCGCCGTCGATCTCTCAGTCGTCGAGCAGATCGAACGAGCCGTGCGCCCTTCCGGCTGCGATCTGCTGGTGCGTCTCGACGGCGTGAACCCGGTGCTCGCCAAACATGTGCTCGACGCGGGCGCGAAGGGCGTGATCGTGCCGAGCGTCATGTCGGCCGAAGACGCCGATCGCATGGCCACCGCCGTCCGCTATCCGCCTCAAGGGAACCGCGGCACCTCGCTCTCACGCGCCCTTGATTATGGACGCGACTTCGCGGACACCATCCGTCGCCACAACGACGAGGTCTTTGTTGCGGTCATGCTGGAACACGTCCTCGCGGCGGAACGAGCCGACGAGATCCTGGCGCGCCCCGGCCTCGATGCGGCCTTCATCGGCCCGTACGACCTCTCAGCCTCGCTCGGCATTGCCGGCCAGCTCGATGATCCGCGCGTGCTGGCCGCCGAGCAGAAGGTCCTGGCAGCGTGCAGCCGGCACGGCGTCGCGCCCGGTTACCACGTGGTGGCGCCCGAGCGGCGCCGGATCGACGAGCGCATTGCCGCCGGCTACCGCTTTATCGGCTGCAGCCTCGACACCCACTTCATTATGCAAGGCTGCCGCGAGATGCTGCGCAAGTAAAGCCCCCTCAGTTATGAACACTCCTTTCCCGCCTCTTCTTGTCACGCAGGCTGAATTCGATAAAGCCGCTTCCGTCTTTACGTCTGCGTACGGTCTCGACTGCCGTCCCGCACCGGCTGACGAATCCGCGCTCGCCGCGCGCGTCCGCGAAACCGGCTGCCGCGCGGTCGTGTTGGGCGTGACCCCGTATCGCCGAGAACTCTATGACGCTTTGGCCGACCAGGCCAACGGTCAGGGTGCGCTGCTGGTGCGGTTCGGGTTCGGTACCGACAGCATTGACAAAGGGTACGCGGTCGCAAAGGGCCTGACGCTCGTCAACACGCCGGTGGACATCCAGACCAGCGTGGCGGAGCTGACCCTCTTCCTGGTCGGCGCGGTGATGCGCCGCATCGCGCGCCTCGATGCGACGATACGCGGCGGCGGTTTCACGGCGGTCGGCGGCCGCGAGCTGTGCGGTCAGACCGCGCTGATCATCGGCGGCGGCAAGATCGGGCTTAAGGTTTCCCGCATGCTGCACCTCGGCTTCGGTGTGCGCACGCTCATTTGCGATTCCGCCCCAGAGTCCGACTGGCTTGCCCGCGCCGGTCAGACACGCGACGCGCTGCGCGAGGTCTTCGGTGTCGAAACGTACGCGCAAGACCTCGACGCGCTGCTGCCGGCGGCCGACCTCGTGACCATCCACCTGCCGCTGACCCCCGAGACGCACGGGCTGATCGGCTCAGAGCGTCTGGCACTCATGAAGCGCGGCAGTGTGCTTGTCAATGCCGGGCGCGGCGGCATTGTGGATGAGGCCGCGCTTTACGACGCGCTGTCGTCAGGCCATCTCGACGGCGCGGCGAGCGACGTGTTCGTCACGGAGCCGTACGTGCCGGCCGCACCGGGCAAAGATCTGCGATTGCTGCCGAACATGGTCCTGACGCCGCACTGCGGCTCGAACACGGCCGAGGCCAACGCGCGCATGGCGGCCAGCGCGGTCCAGCAGGCGGCCGCGTTCTTCGCCGGCGACGGGCACCTGCTTCACCGCGTTCCGCTCACATCGTGACGATGCCGAGCGGCTCGGCCGTCTGCCAGCCGCCGCAGGTGAAATCGGGCACAACGACCGCCGAGCCGCCGTTCAGGACCGACCGTTCGCTCAGCTCCACGACCGAACTCCACAGCGCGGTGTCGTACACGTCGATGTCAAGCGGCAGGCCGTGGCGCAGGCAGTGGCAGAAGCGCAGGTCCATCAGAAAATCCATGCCGCCATGGCCGCCCATGCGCCGCGCCGCCTCGCCGTTCTTGTCCCAGAGCGGGTGCACATGTTCGGCCTTAAGCGCCTCCAGCTTCGTGTCGTCCATCCAGGCGTGCACATCGGGCACGAGGGCGATGCGCAACGGATAGTCGGCAAAGATGCCCTTGGACCCCTGTACCAGATTGATGCGGCTGTAGGGCCGCGGGTTGGTGGTGTCGAACTGCACCAAAATTGTGCGCCCGCGGCGTGTGCGGATCAGCGAGGAGTTGATGTCGCCCATTTTGTAAGCGTCTTTCGCCTGCGGGCTCTCAGGGCCATATTTAGCGGCGACCGCGCGATTGCGAGTGAGCGAGGCGCTGCTCATCGAGGTCAGCGCGTCCATCCGGTCGCCGCGGTTGATGCCCATCCACTGGCAGACCGGTCCCAGACCGTGTGTGGGGTAGGCGTTGCCGGTGTGTTCCTTGTACCAGCGCTGCCGCCACTGGCCGCCCTTTTCGTCGGTCGGGTCCTCCTCCAGATAAGACGTGCCGGTGTAGTGCAGATACCCGGCCTCGCCGTGGATCAGGTCACCCAGCACCCCTTTGCGGCTGAGGTTGAGCGCGAGCAATTCATTGAAACCGTAGCAGCAGTTTTCGAGCAGCATGCAGTGGCGGCGCGTCGCCTCGGCCGTCCTGACCAGACGCCAGCAATCCGCGACTGTCATGGCGGCCGGCACTTCGACCGCAGCATGCTTTCCGCACTGCATGGCATGCAGCGCCATGGGCGTGTGCCAGAGCCACGGGGTGATGATGTAGACCACATCGACGTCCGGGCGCTCGCACAAGCCGCGCCACGCCGTTTCCGTGCCGGTGTAGAGGGCGGGCGCAGGTTTGCCGGCGTCCGTCAGCGCTTTCGCCTCGCGCACGGCGCGCGCTTCGCGCACGTCGCACAGCGCTGTGATGTCCACATCCGGGATCGCCGCCAGACGCCGCACGAACCCCGTGCCGCGCGCACCGATGCCGATGATTCCGACCCGGATACGCGGCAGCGGCGGCGCGCGAAAACCCATCATGCTACCGCCGCGCGCGGAGCCTGCACCGGTCAAGCTCCGGCAGCCTGTGTGTGCCGCCAGCAGCGCCGCGCCGCCGGCCCATGCGGCCGATCTCAAAAACCGTCTGCGTGTCATGCTTTTCCTCCCGCTTTCACACCGTGACAATGCCGAGCGGCTCGGCGATCTTCCAGGCGCCGCGCGTGAAATCGGGCACCTTGACCGGCTTGCCATCGCGTTCGGCCGAACGTTCGCTCAGCTCGACCACCGAACTCCAGAGCGCGCTGTCATAGACGTCGATGTCGAGCGGCAGTCCGTGCTGCAGGCAGTGGCAGAGGCGCAGATCCATCAGGAAGTCCATGCCGCCGTGGCCGCCCGCCTTCTTGGCCGCCTCGCCGTTCTTATCCCAGAGCGGATGCACATACTTGGCCTTCAGCGCTTCCAGTTCGCTCTCTTTCATCCAGGCATGCGTGTCGGGCGCGAGCGCCACGCGCAGCGGATAGTCCGCTAGAACGCCGCGCGTACCGGAGATCAGGTTGATGCGGCTGTAGGGACGCGGGCTGGTGGTATCATGCTGCACCAGGATGGTACGCCCGCGGTAGGTGCGGATCAGCGAGCTGTTCATGTCGCCCAGCCGGTAGCGCGCCTTGGCCTGCGGACTGTTTTTGCCGTATTTCTCTGCGGCCGCCCGACTGATGCCAAGCTGATTGCTGCTGACCGAGGTGAGGAACTCGAAGCAGTCGCCGCGGTTGATGTCCATGTATTGGCAGACCGGGCCGAGACCGTGCGTCGGATACGGGTTGCCGGTGTGCTGCTTGGACCATTCAAGCCGCCATTGGCCCTGATAGCCGTTCTCGTTGTCTTCGCGCAGCTTGCTCATGCGCAGGTCATGGATGTAGGCGGCCTCGCCATGCACCAGATCGCCCAGAACGCCTTTCCGGCAGAGGTTCAGGGCCAGCATTTCGTTATATCCATAGCAGCAGTTTTCAAGCATCATGCAGTGGCGGCGCGTCTGTTCCGCGGTGTTGACCAACTGCCAGCACTGCTCCAGCGTCATGGCGGCCGGCACTTCGACGGCCGCGTGCTTGCCGCACTGCATCGCATAGACCGCCATCGGCGTGTGCCACAGCCAAGGCGTGCAGATGTAGACCAGATCGATCTCGCCGGATTCGCACAGCGCGCGCCACGTGTCGCGCGACCCGAAATAGCCTTTCGGCGCGGGCAGCCCTTTGTCGGTCAAGGCCTTGATCTGCCTCGCCACCCGGTCTTCGAACAGATCGCCGATCGCCCGGATCTCGACACCGGGAATGCGCGAGAGCCGGTTGACCGCGCCCGGCCCGCGGTGTCCGACGCCGATGATGCCGACACGGACCTTCTCCAGCGGTTCAGCGCGGAATCCGATCATACTCTTGCGCCGCTGCGCCATCAGTCCTGAAAACGACGTGCAGCCTGTCTGCCCCAGCAGGGCCGCCGCGCCGCCGGCGCAGACCGCCCCCTTCAAAAATCCCCTGCGATCTGTCCTCATGACCATCCCTCCTGACTTGTTGCAGCAGAATACAACACTTTACGTCTTTAAACCATCCTATTGTGTACAAGGACATTGACGAGGATATTGAACCGGCGCGACCCGGAGCGCGCGGGCCGTACGCAGCTCGCCCCACTCGGCGAACCGCATCTTGCGCGCGCCG
>MWEJ01000135.1 GCA_002071025.1 Verrucomicrobia bacterium ADurb.Bin070
GTGGGCGCGGGCGGCCTCGACCATTTTCCGGCCTTCGAACAGGTTGTGGCAGACCGGCTTCTGGACGAACACATGTTTGCCGGCCTGGGCGGCGTGAATACACACCAGCGCGTGCCAGTGGTTCGGCGTGGTGACCCAGATCGCGTCGATATCCTTGCGCTCCAGCAGCTTCCGGTAGTCGGTGAAGGTCTCGGGCTTCTCGTTGTGTTTGGCGCACTCCTCAAGGGCGTAGCCGAGATTGGCGGAATCGACATCGCAGAGCGCCGCGATTCGGACACCCGGCACGTCACGGCATCCCTTCATGTCGTTCCGCCCCATGCCGCCGATCTTGACTCTCGACCCCATGCCGACAATGGCCAGCCGGATGGCGTCGTTCGCGCCCTGCGCCCGTAGATACGGTGCGGCGGGCAGAGACACCGCAGCGGCAACCGTTTTCGTCAAAAAGCTCCGTCGATTCATGCCACTCTCCCATACCATCGCACCACGTTCCACACTCTGCGGGCAATCGTACCCCTTTCGCTCCGTCAAGTCAATGCGGGGGCATGTCGCACGGCTACTCGATCGAGACATCCGCAGAAACGGGGAAATGGTCGGAAGGATAGAGCTGGTTTTCTGAATCGTTGAGCGTGGCGTGGGTGAGCACATCAATGCCCGCCGAAACAAAGATGTAGTCGATCGGCTGGCCCTCGGGATGCTCCACGTATTTGAATCCGGAAAACGTTTTGATCGGTCCGGCGTGAGGCGTCCGCGTGGCATCGAAACTGTCGCGCAGGTTGGCCGTGGCGATTGCGTACGGCCCCCCGGCGGCGTGCGGCTCTTTGGGCCCGGCGCGCTTGAAGTCCGCCTGCACGACCGCAGCGTCGACAGGGCGCTTCTCGGGCGTGGCGTTCATGTCGCCGGTCAGGAGCACCGGCCGGCCCTGCGCATCGCGCGCCATGCGGGCCAGGATCAGCGCCATGCCGTTGCGCCGCGCCTCTTTGCTCATGTGATCGAGATGGGTGTTGAAGCATACGAAGGTCTTACCGGTTTTCAGATCCTTCATGTCGGCCCACGTGCAGACGCGCGGGCAGGCGGTCTCCCACGATTTCGAGCCGGGCACTTCGGGCGTCTCGGAGAGCCAGAAGGTGCCGCTGCGTGTCACCGCGAAGCGGTTGGTCCGGTAGAAAATGCAAGAATACTCACCGCCGCGACGGCCGTCCTCGCGTCCGACACCGACGTACGCCCACGCCGCGCCCATGCGGGCCAGCATGTCGTCGATCTGATTCGCCTGCGCCTCCTGCAAGCCGATCAGGTCAAAGCCCTGCTTCGCGATCAGCGCGCACACGCGGTCCACGCGGCAGGTCCACGAATTCGGCGGCCGGTCAGCCGGCTTGGCCACGCTGGCACCGGCCAGCCGGATATTGAAGGTCGCGATACGGAAAGGCGACGGTTGCGCCGCAGTCTTCGGCGCGAGCGGCGCGTAGAGGCCCGTCGTCCCCGTGTCGCGCGCGGCGTATTTCTGCCAGAGCGCCGCCTCCTGCAGCATGGGCATGAAGACGCCGCCCACCACCGAGCGCGCCCGGAAATGACAGTGCTTGGCGCTGTCCGTTTCATACCAGTCGCCGAACGGAATGCGGTCCGGCGTCTCGTGCAAGAACGTGTGCAGCGGCGCGATCAGCGCGTCGAAATCTTCCCGGCGGCCGGTCAGCGTCGCGGTCCAGACCTGCCAGTCGGCCTTGGTCCAGAGCTTGCGGCTGTCGAGCGGCAGGCCATACTTCTGCAGCGCCGTGCGGTAAAAGGCCATCTCGGTCGCGGCCACCTCGGCCGGGAACAGGTTCAAGCCCAGCGCCCGGTCCCAGACCAGGTTGTACTTCATCGACCACGTGTCCGGCTGGTCGAAGGCCAGTCGATACGCGCCGCCGCACCCTCCCTTGGCCGCCTCGATCCATTTCGGCACCATCGATTTGGCCAGCGCCGTGAAGCGCTCGGCTGCGGCGGCATCCCCGTTGAGGGCCGCCATCTTGCCGTAGCAGGCCAGCCCCATGATCGCCTTGATTGACAGGTTGGCGTTGTGCGCCAGATGTCCGGCAAAATCGTCGGTGCAGAGCTGGTTGTCGGGATCGAAGCCTTTGGCCGCCAGATACTCGGCCCAGCGCGTGACGGTCGGCCACCACTGTGCGGCAAAGTCCGCGCGGTTCTCGACGTGCGAGAGCGCGCCGAGACAGATCAGCATGTTGCCGCACTCTTCGACCGGCATCTGGTTCTCCTCGCCCCGCTCGCCGCCCCCGTAGCGCTGACCGTTGCCCAGCGGGTACTGGCCGATATCGTGCGGCGCGAAGTCGAACGGCCAGCGCGCGTCCGAGGCGTAAAGCAGGATGGGCGCGAGCGTGGCACGCGTCAGCGTGGGGCTCAGCAGCGCGAGGTGCGGCAGTTGCGGATAGAAGACATCGACGGTCCCCATGCAGCCGTTGCTGGCGTTCTCCTTGGAAAAATAGAGCGGCTGGCCGTTCGGATCGGCGACCAGCTTGCAGGCCGCGAACGACTGGCGGTAAGCCAGCGCCGCCAGCGCGGCGTATTTCTCGCCGCCGACGCGTGAGAGGTCTGCCATCAGCTCCGCGTCGAACGCCGCCATGCGCGCGGCGAGCGCCGCGTACTCGCGTTCGGCCGCCGCCAGCATGTCGGTGAACGCGAGTCCGTGCCGCCGCCACCATGCCTTGAGCGGCCGGTTGAAGAACATCACCGACTCGACATCGTCATACGCCAGCAGCAGGTGGGTCTCGACCGTCGCCGCCGCGCCGAACTCGCGCGTGAACACGAGAGCCGGCCGCGTGTCGCGCGCGGTGATGCGGCCACCCGTCGGTGCGGCGAGCCAGAAGTACCCCCAGTCAATGCGGACACGGTCGCCCGACCGCCCCAGCACCGGCTGGACATCGCGCCCCATGCTCCGGGCATCGAGCCCGGCGATCTGCGCCTCGCCGAACACGACAGGCTGCGCGTCGTCGCCCACCGCGATGGCGGCGGCGACGTCGACCTCGAGCTGAAACGCGCGCGACCGGCCGTCACGCGCTTTCGCCTTGAACGTGACATAGGTGACCGGGCGGGAAAAGACATCCAGGTTGTCGGTCAGCAGCGGCGTGGCGAACACGAGTTCCGCCTCGACCGCGCCGTCCGAGAAGGTGGCGACCGTGCGCAACGGCCAAACCGTGACACCGGTCTGAGGCAACGCCGGCGCGTCGGCGGGCTCGGTGCCCAGAAGCCGGTAGGCCTTGCCGTCCACGCGCAACACGGCGTTGATCGGCTGGCGCGCGCCCGACCAATGTTCGGTCGGCGCGTCGGTCAACCTGTCCGCCGGCGACCAGACCGAAAAGAACGGATCGACCGTCACCAGCGGGACCGACGGCGGCCGCAACGGCCCCGCCGCAGCCGCACACACGAGCGACACAACTCCCGCCAACACCCCGACCACCTGTCTCATTCGCATCGATCATCCCCCTCGAACACACCCGCCCGTTTTATTTAGCGCACCACGCGCGCACTGCCGCCGCCGACCAACTTCTCGACTTCCGCCTTCGACGCCATCGAGGTGTCGCCGGGCGTCGTCATCGCCAGTGCGCCGTGCGCACACCCGTAGTTCACCGCCTTCTGCGCGTCGTTGAAGGCCAGGAACCCGTAGACCAGCCCCGAGGCGAAACTGTCGCCGCCGCCGACGCGGTCGTAGATCGCAAGATCTTTCATCGCCATCGCCTGATGGAACGCGCCGTCGTACCAGCAGATCGCGCTCCAGTCGTTGACCGACGCGCTCTTGACCGTGCGCAGTGTGGTGGCGGCCACCTTGAAGTTGGGGAACTCTTTGACCGCGCGCTCGATCATGCGCTTGAACCCGTCGATCGGCAAGGCACTGAGGTTCTCGTCCACCCCCTCGACTTCGAGCCCCAGGCAAGCCGTGAAATCCTCCTCGTTGCCGATCATGACATCGACATACCGCGCGAGCCGCCGGTTGACCTCGCGGCAGGCCTTCTGCCCACCGAACGCCTTCCACAGCGACGGACGGTAATTGAGGTCGTAGGAGATGATCGTGCCGTGCTTGCGGGCGGCGGCCATCGCCTCTTCCAGCACGAGCGGCGCGGTGGCCGAGAGCGCCGCGTAGATGCCGCCGGTATGGAACCAGCGAGCGCCCAGCGTGCCGAAAATGCGCTCCCAATCGACATCGCCGGGCTTGAGCTGCGAGGCCGCCGAGTGGCCGCGGTCGCTCACGCCCAGCGCGCCGCGCACGCCGAAGCCGCGCTCGGTGAAATTGAGCCCGACGCGCGTGGCCACCCCGATGCCGTCGAACGGCACCCACTTGATGAGCGACGTGTCCACGCCGCCCTGCAGCACAAAATCCTCCACCAGCCGTCCGATGTCGTTTTCAGGAAAGGCGGTCACCACGGCCGTCCGGAGCCCGAAGCATTTGCGCAGGCCGCGCGCCACGTTGTATTCGCCGCCGCCCTCCCAGACCGTGAACGACCGCGCGTTTTTGATGCGCATGTCGCCCGGATCCAGGCGCAGCATGATTTCACCCAAGGAGATCTGATCGAACCGGCAACTGCCGGCAGGTTTGATGGTTAACGTCGGCATGACATGTCCTTCGCAACAAGGGGTTCAAGTATTAAGGCCCACAGTATACCCCTTCGCTGCTGCCGTGGCAATGTTTCGGGCAATCGGTTCGGGATCGTCGGATGAAGGATGAAGGGTTCCGCATGCGGGGCGCATGGCAGTTCTGTTGGGATCCGTGATTCGTAATCGTAATCTTGCTCGTAAAAAGACGGCTACTGGGACGAATCGGGACACACGTACAAACTGGACCGGCGAAGCGGAAGCGGAGAGGATGAATGAGGCCAGAAAATGACAACAAGCCCCAGTCCTCCCCCGGCGTCACCAACCGCACCGTCCGCCACGCCGGCGGCGCGACGGTGGAGGAGCGGTTCTGGACCGATCCCGTCTCCGGTCAGCTCCTGTCCCGCGCGACCCGTACCGAAACGTCGTGGGACGCGGACGGATGCGAGGTCGTCTCCGTCTCCGCCAGCCGCAACGGAGGCGCCTGGACGACCGAATCCGAAACGGTACGGGACTGCCTCGGGCGCACGGTCGCGACGCGCAGCGCCGGCGTCGGCTGCGTCATGCTCGTCACCTCGAATGTCTACGACAGCGCCGGCCGCGCCGTCATGACGCGGGCTGCGGACGGTTCCCGGACGGTCTACGCCTACGACGCGCTGGGCAACACGGCCGGCGCCGTCAGGATCGGCCCCGCCCAAGCGCTCGACTTCGACCCGCAGGACTTCACGCTGGCGGGCGTGATCGCGATGGACGCCTACGTCCTCGAGGAGACGCCCGCGTGGAAAGAAGAGTCCGACCTCGGCCTTTCCGCCTACGGCGTGCCGACGGCCTGGTGGGACTGCTCCGCGTCCGTCTCTCACCTGCCCGGCCGGGGCGCGGTCACCACATCCGTCACCCGCGTGCAGCTCACGGGGCTCTCCACCGCCTGCACCGCCCGCACGGTCACGACCGGCGCGGACGGCGTGAGCGCGATCACGGCCGAAGCGCTCGACGCGGCCAACGCCCGGAAAACCGCGACGCTCCGGAACACGGCCACAGCCGGACACGAGACCTCCGTGACCGTGGCGGGGCGCGTGACCGGCGGCACCAACGCCCTGGGCTCGGCGGTCGCGCACCTGTACGACGGATTCGCCCGCCGGACCTCCGCCGAAGAGACCGCCGGGAGCCGCACGCTCCGGACCCTGACCGGCTACCACGCCGACGGCACGGTCGCGTTCACGGCGGAAGCGGTCGGCGCGGCGACCAACGCCACATCGTATTCCGTGCGGCAGTATCTGGACTCGCCCGCGGGCGCTTACCTCGTGACAACGGCCGACCCGCTGGGGAACGTGACGACCAATCACTATTCCGGCGACGGCGCGCTCTACCGTTCCGGGGGCGCGGTCTACCCGACCGCGACGGCGAGGGACGCCGACGGCCGTCAGGCGGAACTGCGCACATGGCGCGACGAGGCCGGCCAGCCCGACGCCACCCGCTGGCATTACGACCTCGCGTCGGGGCTCGTCACCAACAAGGTCTATGCCGACGGCCTCGGCCCGGCGTACGCCTACCTGCCCGACGGGCGGCTCTCGCAGAGGACGTGGGCGCGCGGCGTGGAGACGGCCTACGGTTATGCGGACACCGCCGCCGGACGCGTCCAGAGCGCGGACCATTCCGACGGCACGCCCTCCGTCACCAACGCCTACGATCTGGCCGGACGCCTCACTCGCGTCGAGGACGGCGCGGGCGCGCGCACGTTCGCCTACGACGCCCTGGGGCGGCTCGCCGCCGAGACCAACGCGCTGGCCGTCATCACGCGCCGCTACGACGCGCAGGGCATGCCTTCAGAGTTCATTGTCGACAACGATGCCGCCATTACTTATGCTTACGACGATCTGATACGCTTGACAAACGTGAGCCTCGGCGGGCTCACATTCGGGTGCGCGTATCTTCCGCAAACACGCATGCAGGTGTCAGCCAGCAACTCCTGCGGGAGCGGCTGGGGCCGCAGCTACGAGGGAGGCCGCAACCTGATCGCCGCCGTGACCAATTTCCATGGTTCTTCATTGGTCGCATCGTACGTCTACACGAATGACGCGCTCGGCAGGCGCGTCGCGCGCAACGGCGACGCCATCGCCTATAACACGCGTTCGGAACTGACCGGCGCCACGGTCGGCCCGACCGCCTACGGTTACGGGTACGACGGCATCGGCAACCTGCTGTTTTCAGCCGCGGGCGCCGCCACCAACACGTATGCCGCGAACGCTCTCAACCAGTATGCCTCGATCACGGGAGCGGAGTCGGTTTCGCCGGCCTACGACACAGACGGAAACATGCTCACGAACGGCGTCTGGGCCTATGCATGGGACGCTGGAAACCGGTTGAGCGCCGTAGACGCCGACGGCGTGCCGCTCGTCTCGAACGCCTATGACTATCTGGGACGGCGTTTGCGCGAGATATATTTCTCGGCCGAAGACTCTTATTCGGATCGGGACATAAAGATCTTGCGGGAAAAGGATTCCATCCGTTGCATCAACTATTACGGCAATGTCCATGAGTTCTGGTCAGACTATGACCAAGGGAAATTCAGGCCGCCCAACCTCATAAAAAAGGAAGACGGTCCTTCCTTTTAGCAACCGTTTCCGTCACCCGTGTATGGCAGGTGATCAAGGGGATGAGGGAAACATGAAAAAAGAGACATGGTTTCCAATTAACGGCCTCGCCTACGCCCGCGAGGTCTCCCTCGCCGCGCTCCCCGGCGCGGACGACCGTTACCCCGTCACCGAGACCTTCTCCGACGGCCTCGGCCGCGCCACCAACAGTCTCCGCGCCGTCTGGTTCAACGGCACCCGCGACGGCGCCTACACTCCGCTCGCCACACTCACGGCCCAGTCCGGCGACATGGCCGACAGCTTCACCTACCGGTTCTCCACCAAACCGTTCGGTACGGGAACCGGCATTCCTCCGGAGGCACTGCATCATGGCTGCGATGAGAATGCCTGCTCAGCGGGCAAACAAGCGTGCGCCGAGCGCGGCCGCATGGCGTCCCTGCAGACGGGCCGTCTCCAGCTCGAGCGGCGTCGGCTGCCGCGAGCCGTCCGGCCCGGCAAGGGTTGTGGCGCCGTAGGGCGTGCCGCCGCTGAGGGTGTCGCCGGCATGCAGCCCCGGCGCGGAGGGTGGCACCCCCACCACCAGCATGCCGAGGCCCAGCAGCACCGTGTGGAAGCTCAGCAGCGTCGCCTCTTGGCCGCCGTGCTGGCTGTTCGTCGAGCCGAAGACACCGCCCAGCTTGCCGATCAAGGCACCGCGCACCCACAGGCCGCCGGTCTGGTCGATGAACTGTTTCATCTGCGCCGCCATCATGCCGTAGCGCGTGGGCGTGCCGAACAGAATCACGTCCGCCTCCTCGAGTTGGGCGGGCTGTGCCACCGGGATGTGGGCGAACCGGGAACGCGTTTCGCGGGCGCCGCTGGCCGCGAGCGCGTCATCCGGCATCAACTCCGCCACCTGCCAGAGCGAAACCTTGGCCCCCTGCACCTCGCCCGCGCCCGCAGCCACGGCCTCGGCCATCTGCCAGACATGGCCGTACAGACTGTAGAAGATCACTTGGACATTCATGTCACGCTCCTTCGTTATCAACGCGGATCACCGTGTGCACGCATACACGCTTTGATGGGTTGACTGTACAAAAGCCCATGTGGAAATGCAAGCGGAACGTAATCGTTTGGTGGTCGGGGGTCGGCAGACGAACGCGAGAAATGGCGGAAACGGGGCGGCACAGGCTGGTGTACCGACTTCAGTCGG
>MWEJ01000136.1 GCA_002071025.1 Verrucomicrobia bacterium ADurb.Bin070
AGCCCCATTTCATACTCGGCAGTATATCAGAAGCACGCCCGACGGCCAGCGGCAAAACCACGTTCGGGTAATGGGTTGGCTTCAAGTTGTCTGCTGACAGGCCGTAGCCTGCCTGATAAAATGAACGGCAATCCATGCGGATGTGCAATCCAAGGCGCAGCGCGTGGAACGGCAAGGAGATCGGCATGCAAGATTTCGAAAAGCTGGGCGTTTTTTATCTGGGCAAGGAGGTGGAACCGCAAGCGGCGTCTAACGAAAACCGCCTGTTGCTTTATGACGCGAAAGATCTGACCACCCATGCCATGCTGGTCGGCATGACCGGCAGCGGCAAAACCGGACTCGCGCTGGCCTTGCTGGAAGAGGCGGCGATCGACGGCATCCCTTCGATCCTGATTGATCCAAAGGGCGATCTCGGCAATCTCATGCTGCAGTTCCCCGACATGAAGCCCGAGGATTTCCGTCCGTGGGTGGACGAGGCTGAAGCGGCGCGCAAAGGATTGTCGCCGGAGGCGTTCGCCGCCAGAACCGCCGAAACCTGGCGCGCCGGTCTCGCGCAGTGGGGTCAGGACGGCGACCGTATCCGCCGCCTCCAGGCGGCCGCTGCGTTTGCCGTCTACACGCCAGGCAGCGCGACCGGGTGCCCCCTGCAACTGCTGCGCTCGTTCGACGCGCCGCCGGCGGCGCTCCTGAGCGACGTCGCCGCGTTGCGTGACCGCGTGCTATCGGCGGTCTCCGGGCTGCTCGGCCTGCTCGGCGTCGATGCGGAGCCGGTTCAGAGCCGCGAGCATATTTTGCTGTCCAACATTCTCGATCACGCTTGGCGCGAAGGACGGGACGTGGACCTGACGGCGCTGATCCACGCTATTCAGACGCCGCCCTTCGACCACGTGGGCGTGTTCGCGCTCGAGTCCTTCTATCCGTCAAAAGAGCGTTTCAGCCTTGCCATGCGCGTCAACAACCTGCTGGCCGCGCCCGGATTCTCCGCCTGGATGGCGGGCGAACCGCTCGACATTCAGCGGCTGCTCTACACGCCGGCAGGCAAGCCCCGCGTTTCGATCCTCTACCTCGCCCACCTTTCGGACGCGGAGCGGATGTTTTTTGTCACGCGCCTGCTCACCGAACTGCTCGCCTGGATGCGCACACAGCCCGGCACGAGCAGCCTGCGGGCGCTGCTCTACATGGATGAAATTTTCGGCTATTTCCCGCCGACCGCCAACCCGCCCTCGAAACTGCCGATGCTGACCTTGCTCAAGCAGGCGCGCGCCTTTGGCCTGGGCGTCGTGCTCTCTACGCAGAATCCGGTTGATCTGGATTACAAAGGTCTCTCAAACTGCGGCACCTGGTTCATCGGACGGCTTCAAACCGAGCGCGACAAGCTGCGCGTGATGGAGGGTCTTGAAGGCGCGGCCGCCAGCGCCGGCGGCGGCTTCGACCGCGACGCCATGGAACGCCTGCTGGCCGGTCTCGGTAACCGTGTCTTCCTGATGCGCAATGTCCATGACGATGCGCCTGTGCTTTTCCAGACGCGCTGGGCCATGAGTTATCTGCGCGGCCCGCTGACGCTCCAGCAACTGGCCGCCCTGCCCGCCAACGCGTCCGAGCCAGCCGCCAAGCAACCGCCTTCCGCCGCGCAAACTCCCTCGCCTGCGCCCTCGCCCGCTGCGACTGCCCCGCAGCAGACAGCGGCAGAGCCGTCGTCTTGCCTGCCGCCCATTGTGCCGCCGGATATGCCGGTTTACTTCCTGCGCGCACGTGCTGATAATGCTCCGTTCACCTACGTGCCCGCCCTGGTCGCATCGTACAAGCTGCACTTTGTCGAGGCGAAAGCCGCCGTCGATGACTGGATCGGCGGCACGTGGCTCGTGCCCTTTTCAACGACGACCGACGAACCGTTGTGGAACACGCCCATACTGTGCGAAACCGCGGCCCGCGACCTGCTCCGCACGGCACCCCCGCAGGCCGGTTACGCGGCGCTTCCCGCGAGCGTGACGCGCCCCAAAGTTCTCTCCGGCTGGTCGAAGTCGTTGACTGCGGCCCTGCACCAGAATGCCACCCTCGACCGCTACGCCTTCCCGGATCTGAAAATGGTGTCACGCCCTGGTGAATCGCTCGGCGAGTTCCGCGTTCGCGTCTGCCAAATCCTGCGCGAACGCCACGACGAGCAAGTGGCTAAGCTGAAAGCCAAATATGCGCCGGCGCTGCGGACACTCAGCGACCAGATCCGGCGCGCCGAAGAGCGGGTTGAGCGCGAGCGGGCGCAATCCGGACAGCAGAAAATGAACACGATGCTGTCGGTCGGTGCCACGCTTCTGGGCGCGTTTCTGGGGCGCGGACGATCCCGTATCGGCACGGTGGGGCGTGCCGCGACGGCCATGAAGAGCGCAAGCCGGATCAGCAAAGAGCGCGCGGATGTCGTGCGTGCCGAAGAGAGCCTGGAGGTCTTGCAGCAGCGCCTGCGCGATCTGGAACAGCAGTTCGAGACGGCAACCGCATCCCTGAGCGCCGCGCCACATCCCGAAACGCTGCAGGTCGAGACACGTAGCATCCGGCCGCGCAAATCCGATATTCTGATCGAGACATTCGGTCTGTGTTGGGTACCCCCCGAGGTGTTTTCAGGCGAACCGGTTGAAACCGGTACCCCATCCTGACAGGACGGCATCCAGCATGAGATCGACCGAAACGCTTCCCAATTCGCAAGCCGCAGGGCACCGCCCGCGATACCTGCTGGCCGTCACGATAGCCGCCATCGGCATCGTCGTTCTGGCCGGCGTCTGGCAGACGCGCCGTCTGACGCAATGCGTCACGCGCCACGAGCAGGAGACGCTGATGGCGCACGCGGCCACCGTCGCTCGATCCCTGTCGCCCGCGCAGTTTGGCAAGCTGACATTCACAGCGGGCGACACGAATCTGCCGTGTTACCACGCCCTCCATCTTCAGTTTGCTGCCGCAGCCCGTCATCTTGGGCTGACCGGCCTGTTCACCGTCGCCCAGCGCGACGGTCAATTCGTTTTCGGCCCCGAGAGTTATCCGACCGGCCACCCATACGCCACGGTCCCCGGTACCCGTTACATGAACCCTCCAGCCGAAGTGCCGCTTGTTTTCGCAGAGCACCTGCCCCGTGTCACCCCGCTGTTCTCCGACGAGTTCGGACTTTTCATCACCGCTTTTGTGCCGGTTCTGGACCCTCGTTCCGGCGAAACCGCTTTTCTGCTGGCCGCGGACATGAACCTGCCGGTTTTCCGGAAACGCCTGTTGAGAGTCCGGCTGTTTTCAGCAGCTTTGATGACGGCCCTCATCGCCCTGCTGTGGACCCTGCATCTGACCATCCGGAAAAGGCTTCCGGTCACGCGCGCGCCGCGCGTATACCGCCATTATGCCGAAACGGTTCTCTGCGCGTTGATTCTCCTGCTGCTCACCGGCGCGGTCGCATGGCACTACCGAATCGCAGAGACCCATGAGCGGGCGAAACTGCTCTTGACGGCGGCCCAGCAGCAGACGTCGCTGATCGCGAATGAATTCGAGGCGATCCGCAAGAGCCTCGAAGGACTCGCGTTTGTGTTCCGGGCCAGCGACACGATCACCGAAAAAGAATTTTCTTTTTTCACCTCGCACATGGTCTCCGATTACCTGATTCAGGCCGTGACGTGGTCCCCCGTCGTCAAGCCGCACGAAGTGACTGCTCTGGAGCTGGACGCGCGCGCGTCGGGTTTAACGACTTATCGTGTGTGGCACGCCGGCTCCGCACAAACCACGGAGTTGCCTGCCGATCCGAGCCCTTGTCTCTACCCGATCCGCTTCATCGAGCCGTTGCAGGGGCACGAGCGGTCGCTCGGACTGAACCAGCTTTCCGATCCGATCCGACGGGACGGCCTGTTGCGCGCCTTGGAGAACGCGGCGCCCATCGCAACGCGGCCGCTGACGCTCACCGCTGTCTCGAACACCCCGACCGGCATTCTGATTTACCAGTACGCGTCCTCAGCCACGCAGACCGGCGTGGTGGCTTTCGCCTATAGCGTGATCAATGCTCTGAGCATCCCGTTGAACCGAACAGCCGTTTCCGCCGACAACCAAGGACTCATTGTCGATCTGTGCCATCTCGAAGCCAGCGTCCCGCCGATCTTCCTGACCTCCACCGGCACGGCGGTCCCCCGCGCTTCGCGGTCTGCCGAGTGGCACCCTCTGGACGGTTGGCAGGCCGTCCATCTCTCCTTCCTCGCGTTCGGCAACACCTACGGCGTGGTTGTCAAGGCCTCATCGGCCTGGCTGGCCGCCCATCCGTTGCGTCACGGCGTGACCGCTGCCGCCGCCGGACTGCTGTTGACGGCGGTCATGACCGCCTTTCTCTTTTTTTTGAACGGACGCCGTCTCATGCTCGAACGCGAAGTCCGTTCGCGTACCGAAGAGTTAAAGCTCGCGCACGAAAAAGTCACCGGCATCCTCAGCGCGGCACCGGTCGCCATGATGTTGGTGGACCGTGAAACCCGCGTGTTGGATGCCAATCCGCGGGCGGAGCGGCTGGTCAGTAACCAGATCCTGACCTGTCGCACCGAACCGTGCGGCGTTTTTCTCACCTGTGCAAACCAGGCGCTGGCGGTTGCAGGCTGTGGACATGCGCGCCCCTGCAAATCCTGCACGTTGCGCAACACAATCCTCGACGTCGCCGAGCAGGGCGAACCGGTTTTTGACCGCGACATGACATTGACCACCACGCGGCAGGGCCTGCATGAAACCTACCACGTGAAATTCGGCGCGGCCCCAGTGATGCTGAACGGGCAACGCCACGTGGTCATCGCCATTTACGACGTGACCGCATGGTACCGCACCGAACAGCTTTACCGGACGTTGTTCAATGAAATGAATTACGGCTTTTTGCTGGTCGAGCAGCCCGCGAGCGCGGCCGCTTCCGATTTCATCATCCGCGCGGCAAATCCCGCCCTGCAAAAGCTGACCGGCAAGAAGCCGTCCGAACTGATCGGACACCCCCTCGACCGTTCTCTGGCAATCCCCGTCGAATTGATCGCAGACATGGGCCGTGTGCTGGCATCCGGCGAAGCCGTGCGCGCCCAATTTTTCTTCGAGGCCCTGAACAAGTATTTCGACTGTACGGTGTTCCGTCCTTTGGATCGCCAGGTCGCGATCATCTTTACTGACGTGACCGACCAGAAACGGGCCGAGAACGCATTGCTTTACGAGCGCAATCTGCTCTATGCGCTGATGGACAATCACCCGGACCGGATCTTTTTCAAAGACGCGGACCTGCGCTTTATCAAGGTCAGCAAAGAACAAGCCCGAGAATTGGGTCTCGCCTCGCCGGCTCAGGCAATCGGCAAGACGTTGGAAGACCTATTGCCCGATGATGCGGCGAGCCGCACCATGGAGCGCGAGCGCACAATCTTGCAGACCGGCAAACCGCTTTTAGCGCAGGTCAAAAAAACCGTCGATTCATCGGGGAAAGCACATTGGGACTCCGTATCCAAAGCCCCGATTCAGGATGCGGCCGGCGCGTGCATCGGCCTGGTCGGCATCGCCCGGGACATCACGCCGGAAATTGAGCTTCAGCAACATCTTCAGCAAATGACGAAGATGGATGCCATCGGCCGGCTCGCGGGCGGCGTCGCGCATGATTTCAACAACCTGTTGCAAGCGATCCTCGGCTATACCGAACTCCTGTTGTCCGGCATGGACGAACGGTCGCCGCAGCATGGCGATCTCAAAGAGATTGAACGCGCCGCGAGACGTGCGGCCGATCTGACGCGGCAATTGCTGACCTTCAGCCGCAAACAGCGCATCGAGCCGCAGGTCCTCGATGTGAATCAAACCATTCTCTCAACCGAAAAAATGCTCAGACGCCTGATGGGCGATACGATTCTCATCACCCTCGACCTGCGTCCGGACCTGAAAACCGTGTTGCTCGACCCGAGCCAGATGGAGCAGATCCTGCTCAATCTCGCGGTGAACGCGAAGGACGCCATGTCCAACGGCGGACAGCTCATGTTCCGCACCGACATGACGGTACTTGATGACGCCGCAGCGGCCTCGCATCCGGAAGCCCAACCCGGCACGTTTGTGCGATTGACCGTGTCCGACACCGGTAGCGGCATCCCCGATGAAATGCTCCCGCACGTGTTTGAGCCTTTTTTTACAACGAAAGAGCGCGGCAAAGGCACGGGACTGGGGCTATCGGTGATTTACGGGATCGTGAAACAATGCGGCGGATGGATCACCGTCACGTCGTCTAAAGGCGCCGGCACGCATTTTTCGCTCTACCTGCCCGCCAACGAAACGACGGGCGAGTCTCCTGTCGAAAACACCTTCCTGCCTGCGGACATTCCTTCCACACTGCCCGGCATCGGCAAGACCATCCTGCTCGTGGAAGACGAGCCGGGTGTCCGCAATCTCGCCGCATTGGTCCTGCAGGGCGCAGGCTACAAAGTCCATGTTTGCACCGGGGCCGACGAGGCCAAGGCTATTTTCGCCAGAGAGCACGCGCGGATCGACCTGCTGTTCAGCGATGTCGTGTTGATCGGCCAGAACGGCATCGACCTGGCCCTCGATCTTCGCAGGCAAACCCCCGCCCTGCCCTGCCTGTTGTGCAGCGGCTACGCCGACGACACCGTCCGCTGGGACTCCATCCAGAAGGAGGGGTTCCACTTCCTGCCCAAGCCATATCCGGTCGCCAAACTTTTGTCTGCGGTCATTGAGGCTCTGACTGACGCCGCACCTTAAATGCACCTTAAATGCGCTTGCAGGCACAGGCGTGTCGCGTTACGATGTGTTTTCTTTCTGACCACACCGGCTGAGAGAATGAGAAGCAAACGATGGCCAACCCTGCCCCTGCGATTGACTCATACTATCGTCACGCCACGCTCAGGATCCGTTTAATCCTGCTGCGCGGCGTGGCACGACGTTTCTTCTTGAACGTGTTCAACAAACGGTATGTCCGCGAAAGCCTGGCACACCGGCACGGCGAATGCCGCCGCTGCGGCGTTTGCTGCCATCTGGTCGCCAACACCTGCGGCGCGCTGCGCTTCGATAAAGACGGACAGTCCTCGTGCCGCCTCTACACGCTGTACCGGCTGCCGAATTGCTGCAGCTTCCCGATCGACGCGCGTGACCTCGCAGACCGCGATCTCGTGGCGCCTGACATTCCCTGCGGCTATTCCTGGCCGGAGCGCGTCACGCGCTCTGCTCGCGGATCATGATCAGCAGCATCTTGAACGGCGCGTCCGCGCGCAGTTCATGCGGCACGCCGGCCGGCATGATCACCAACTCGCCAGCCTTGGCCGTGACCGGCTTGCCGCCGATCACCAGTGTAGCCTGCCCGTCGACGATCAGTACCGTCGCGTCATACGGCGAGGTATGCTCGCTCAGCCCCTGGCCTTTGTCGAACGAGAACAACGTCAACGTACCTGATTTTTTGTCGAGCAGTGTTTTACTGACCACCGCTCCGTCTGCGTACGCCACATGCTCGCGCATGGGGATCGCCTGTCCGCGCATATCCGGTGTCGCCATGTTCATCTCTCCTTGTTTGCAGGGGTTACTGTGCCATCGGCACCATTCGGAAAAAACCTCGGGACGGCTCTGTCCCGAACACATGATTCAGGGTCACACGCGACGTGACCGCCGTGACGATCTCCCGCGTCTGCCACGCCGCGGGGCGTAACGCCGCGCTCTGTTCGATGCGATAAACGGTTCCGCTCAGGGCGGCCCAAACGGCCTGCAGTTGATCGTCGGATGTGCGCGTGATCGACAGCGCCTCGCCCGGCAGCGGCACCCGGCGCCGCATCAGGCCCGCGACATGCGTGTTGTCTGACGCGCCTGTGACCCACTCGGCGTTCACGCCCCAACCGAACAGCGCGACGGGTTCCCCCGTATGACCGCTCGTGCTCCAGTTCACCTCAGGCAGCAGGCCCGGGCCGGCATCCCGAACGACCGACAATCCGCCGGTCTCATGATCGGCCACCACGAGAATCAAGGTGTCTTCCCGCCCGTGCGCCCAAGTCGCGCAGACTTCAACGGCGCGGTCAAACGCGAGCGTCTCTGCCACACAGCGTGGCAAATCGTTGCCGTGACAGGCGATGTCGATCAGGCCCCCCTCCACCATCAGAAAAAATCCATCAGGGTCGCGCGACAACACGCTCAAGGCACACGCGGTCATCTCCGCCAGACTCGGCATCTCACCCAACCCGTCATATTCATACGGCAAATAGCCCGCGCCGAATAGACCGCAGAGGCGCGCGACCGTCCCGGTCTGAGCCGCCACGAGTGACAGTCGATCCGTCACCACATGATACCCCGCG
>MWEJ01000137.1 GCA_002071025.1 Verrucomicrobia bacterium ADurb.Bin070
AGTTCAGAGGCGGCGTGATGGTTCACGTTGGTCATGCGGGATCTCCTCCTTCGAATTCGGCAGCCACCTTCTCCAGCCAGGCGGGAATATCGATCGACTGCGGGCAGTGTTTTTTGCAGGCGCCGCAATGAATGCAGGCGGATGCTTTTTCGGAGACGAGCATACCGCGATAGAGCGCCGGTTGCAAGGTATGTTTCCGGTTGACCAGCAGATGCTTGTTGTAGAGATCGAAGACAACCGGGATTTTGACGCCCACCGGACAGCTCTTCAGGCAATAGCCGCATTTGCTGCACGGGATCGGCACGTTCTCGCGCATGTAGCGGCAGACCTGCTCCAGCACCTGCCGCTCGCGCTCAGTCAGCACGCCGACATCGGCCGTCTCGACGATGCGCAGGTTTTCCTTCACCTGGTACTTCTCGCTCATACCGCTCAGCACGACCGCCGGCTCAGGCTGGTTCCAGATCCAGCGCAGGGCTCCGGCGACCGGGTTCACGCCGTTCTCCTCGAACAACTGGCTCGCGCCGGGCGGCATCTGCGGCCCGGTCAGAAAGCCGCCGAAGAGCGGCTCCATGATCGCGACGCCGAGCCCCTTGCTGTGCGCGTACTGCAGGCCGCGCGTGCCGGCCTGAATGTCGTGCTGGGCGTAGTTGTACTGGATCTGGCAAAAATCCCAGTCGTAGGCGTCGACGATGGTCTTGAACACATCGAAATCGTCATGGAACGAAAAGCCCGCGAAGCGGATGCGGCCGCGCCGCTTCTCCGCGTCCAGCCACGCCAGAGAGTCAGAGCGCAGAGCATGCTGCCAGTAGCGCGCGTTGAGCGAGTGCAGCAGATAGAAATCGATCTGGTCCACGCGCAGGCGTTCGAGCTGCGTGTGGAAGAGCGGCGCCTGATCGCCGGGCTTCTCCAGTTCCCAGACCGGCATCTTGGTGGCGACATAGACCTTGTCGCGCCAGCCGCGCTGCAGCGTGTTGCCGACGATCTGTTCGCTTGCGCCGTCGTTGTAGATGTAGGCGGTGTCGATGTAGTTGATGCCGCGCTCCAGGCCCGCTTCCATCAGCTCGACGGCGCGCGTCTCGTCGATCGCGCCCTCGGCCGTCAGTGGCAGGCGCATGGCGCCGATGCCGAGCATCGAGACGAGCACATCGGTCCGGCTTCCGAAGGGCCGGTAGCGCATCGTGGGCTTGTAGTTGCGGATCTCCATGTTCAGGCTCCGTTGCGCTCGGAGAGCGGGGTGTAGGGACGCTGCTCGAAAACCGCTTTGTAGGCCGGCCGGATGATCGGCCCGCCGTTGAGCAGCTCCTCGATGCGGTGCGCGCACCAGCCCACCACGCGCGAGATAGCGAAGAGCGGCGTGTAGAGGTCGACCGGGATGTTGAGCATGTCGTAGACAAAGCCCGAGAAGAAGTCCACGTTGGCGCAGAGGTCGCGCGGCTTGGCGCGGTTACGGTTGAAGAGGGCGGGGCCGATGCGCTCGATGGTTTCATAGAGCGCCATCTCCTCGTCGCGGCCCTTGGCGCGGGCCAATGCACGCGCCTTGTCGCGCAGGATCCCGGTGCGCGGATCGGAGAGCGTGTAGACCGCGTGCCCGAGGCCGTAGATCAGGCCCGTGCCGTCGCCCGCCTCCTTGTTGAGGATGCGGGTAAGGTAGGCGGCGACCTCGTCTTCATCGTTCCAGTGTTCAACATGCTCTTTGATTTCTCGCATCTGCTCCATCACGCGCAGGTTGGCGCCGCCGTGGCGCGGACCCTTCAGCGAGAGCGTGGCGGCCGCGATGGCGGCGTAGGTGTCGGTGAACGACGAGGTCACCACGTGCGTCGTGAAGGCGGAGTTGTTGCCGCCGCCGTGCTCGGCGTGCAGCACCAGGCAGAGGTCGAGCAGCTCGGCCTCAAGCGGCGAGTAAAGTCCGTCTTCGCGCATCAGCATCAGAAAGTTTTCGGCGGTGCTCTTGCCGGTTTCCGGGTAGCGCATCATCAGGCTCTGGCCCATGTGGTAGTGGGCCTTGGCCTGGTAGGCGTAAGCGGCGATCACCGGGAACTGCGCGATCAGCGAGATGCTCTGGCGCAGCGTCGTCTCGACATCCAGACGGTCCGGTGCCGGATCGTTGAGATAGGCCGTCAATACGGCGCGCGCGATGCTGTTCATGATGTCCTTGCCCGGTGAGCGGATGATCGCGCGCTCTTTGAAGCCGTCCGGCAGCCGCCGGCAGGTGTCCAGCAGGCCGTTCCAGAGTTGGAGTTCCCGTGCGCCGGGCAGCTCGCCGAAAAGCAGCAGGTAGGCGGTCTCCTCGAATCCCGGCCGCCGTTCGGCCTGGAAGCCCTTAACCAGGTCGTTCACGTTGATGCCGCGGTAGAAGAGCTGGCCCGGCACAGAAACCTTCTCGCTCTCGGAGATCATGTAGCCGTGGACGCTGCCGATCGCGGTCAGGCCGACCGGCACGCCGGTGCCGTCCGCGTTGCGCAGGCCGCGTTTGACATTGTACTTCTCATACAGGTCTGGGTCGATCTTGCCTGTCGAGCGAATCTTATCCGCGTACCGCTTGACGAGCGCGTCGTCGAACACGGGGGATGCGGAGGCTGCTGCGGTCATCTTGGACTCCTCGGCGGGGACGTTCCCCGCGCCACATATCATAGGCATGTGCTGCCCTTGAAAAGCCGTGAGTGTAGCGGGTTTTGGCGACGGAATCAATCCGGCAAAAAGGAAGCGGAGGCGGGCGGGAACGGGTCAGGCGTAGAGCAGGCAGGCCCGGCGCGCGCGCGCAAACGCCTGCCGGTCCCGGCGCCACTGCCGGAAGAGCGCGGACAGCGCCGCGCCTTCCTGCATCGACCGCCGCACGCGGTCGCTGGCGTAAAGCTTGTCGAACCACGCGGCCCGCACGCCCTTGTGGCGCCAGACACGCGTCGCGCCGTACATGTCGCCGAGCGCGCGCAGCACGCACAGCGAGGCTTCGGCCGGCCGGACGCGCGCGGGGTCGGTGACGGTCAGGCGCACGCCGTCGAGCTCGCGGCCGGCGTAAGCTCCCGCACCGGCCACGTAGCGGTACGGGTGGAGCGTCATGCCGGGCAGGGGCGTTTGCGCCAGCCGCTCGCAAAAGGCTTCCGCCCGCAGCCAAGGGGCGCCCAGCACGCGGAAGGCGAGGTTGGTGCCGCGGCCGCAATCGATGCCCGGCAGGGCTTCGGTAAAGACCGTGGCCGCATAGGTCATCGCGCTTTCCCAGGTTTTGATGCCCGGCGAGGGGGGCAGGAAGGCGGGGCGCGAGCCGTCCCACGCGGCGTCGTCGCGCCGCCAGCCGTCCATCGGCACCACCTGCAGGCGCAACGTCAGCCCGAGCGTGTCACGCAGCCAGAGCGCGGTCTCGGCCGGGGTCATGCCGTAGACGAGCGGCAGGGCGCAGGGCGCCACGAAGCTGGCGAGGCGCGGGTCGGGCATTGGACCGTCCACCGTGTGCGGCAGCGGAATCGGGCGGTCCGTCACGATCACCTCCACGCATGCCGCCGCGCACGCCTCCAGCATGTTGCGCAGCGTGGCGAGATAGGTGTAGCAGCGCACGCCCAGATCCTGCAGGTCGCAGACGATGACGTCAATGCCGGCCAGCATCTCGGGCGAGGGCGCGCGGCGTTCGCCGTAGAGCGCGTGCACCGGGATGCCCCAGTCCGGATGGCGCCGCGTGTAGGTGTGCTCGCCTGCGCCGGCCTGGCCGAAAAAGCCGTGTTCCGGTCCGTACAGGGCGCTCAGGCGCGTGCCTAGGGCGCGGCGCAGGAGCTGGGCCGAGGTCGCGCCGTCGGCCGTCAGGGCGGCCTGGTGGCTGAGCAGCCCCACGCGGCGGCCGCGCAGCAGATCGAAACGCCTGACGCGCAGGACATCGATGCCGGTGGTCATCGGCCTTTGTCTCCGCGGCGCAGCCGGTGTGAGAGCACGGCGAGGCTGGCCGCGAGATCCTCGCGCTTGATGATGACCTCCGGCGGTACGGCGATCTGCACCGGCGTGAAGTTCCAGATGCCGCGCACGCCGCCCGCGACCAGCGCGTCGGCCACGCTCTGCGCCTGGTCGGCCGGCACCGTAAGGATGCCCAGCACGACCTTCAGGCGGCGCACGGTTTCGGTGATCTGCGAGGCGGGATAGACAGGGATCCCTGAGATCAGGCTGCGCCGCTTGGGGCTGACATCAAACGCGGCGAGGATCTTGAAGCCCTGGTCGCGGAAGCCCGGATAGCCCAGCAGCGCCGAACCCAGACGGCCGGCGCCGGCCAGCACCGCTTCGGTGGGCGCGTCCCAGCCCAAATAGTTCTCGATCGCGTTGATGATCTCATTCACCGGAAAGCCGAGCCGCGGCTTGCCGCGCACGCCGGTCTGCGACAGATCCTTGCGGACGACGATCGGATCCAGCGACAGGGCCTTGGCGACCACCGCGCCGGACGCGTAGATGTCGCCGCGATCTGCCATTTCGCGCAGCACGCGCAGGTAAAGGGGGAACCGCTTGACCATCCGGTCGCCGATCTCGCTTTTTTGAGCCCCGCTCATGGTGCATCCTCGTTTTGTGAATCGTTCGCCATTCAACTCCAATTCGTATGGTAACGTATTCCTTCGCGGCACGGAAGGGTATTTCACGCCCAGGGCGGATGCGGTGGCTTTACCGCAGGTCGATGACGCGCTCCGGTTGGCCGGGGAGGTGCGCGGCGATGCGCACGACCGCATCCGGCGCACGCACCGGATAGAAGCTCGCCTCGTACGGGAAGCGCTCGCAGACGCGGGTTTGACCGTCACACGTAAAGATGACCCGCGCACCGGGGGTCGGATCGGCCGTGAGCACGGCGTAAACGGCGTCCTTGCCCCACGGCGAGCGGATCGTGAAGGCGTGGGCCTCGCCGAAGGCGCCGGCGACAGCCGTGCGGTGCGAAGACGCGAGCGGCTGCGACGCGGGGAAGGCCGCGCGCTCGTCGGCGGGATAGCCGACCGTGACCATAGAGAGCGGCGCGATCTCGACCGTGAAGGCGCCCTCATTCAAAGCCGGAGCGGGACGGGCAGGTGTCTCCCGGGCCGCCCGGAACGGATCGGCATCGCCTTCGAACAGGAGGCCTTCGCCGGCGGCGACGCCGCTCTTCGCCGTGTCGAGCTGCACGCGTACCGTGCGCCGCGCGCGCGTCTGGTTCATCAGCATCACCCAGAAACGGTCGGGGCTGCGCGCCGCCAGCCAGTCGGTCTGCAGGTCGGTCGACACCAGGCCGCGCTCGATCCAGAGCACGGCGTTGCGGTCGCTGTAGACCGTCCCCGGTTCGGCGGTGTAAACGCGGTTGTTGAACCAGGCGTAGTTCTTCTGCTTGACCCAGGGGAAGACGATCCGGCCGCCGGAACGCGCCTCGGCGTCAGCCACGAGATAGTCCATGGCAAAGGCGTAGTGTACCGGGATGTGGTGGTAGTAAATGCTGGTGATGTCGGGGCCGGTGTAGGGATAGTCGGGGTCGTGGACCCTGTCGGTGAAGCAGGTCAGATAATAGCCCGGATAGTTCGCGAAGCGGCCGATCACGCTGTTGCGCGCGAAAGTGCGGAAGAGCGCACGGTTGGTGTGGCGGAAGACGCGCAGCAGATGAGGTGCCCAGGTCGATTGCATGATGTTGTTCATCGCGCCGGGGAAGGCGGTGTAGGTCGAGGGCTGCTCAAGGCCGAGCCCGACCGGCGAGACCTGCCAGGCCGGGACGCTGCGGGTCGGCGTGTCGTTGGGCTGCCGCGGCCAGCCCAGGCGGAAGAGCTGGTTGTTCTTGTGCCAGACCCGGTGATAGGTGACCTGCGAGCCGTCGGGATGCACCGTCACCTCGCCTACGGGCGCACGGGGGTGAGACCATTGGCCGGCAACGGTGTGGGACGCGCCCTCGACGGCGGCCGCGAGATAGTTCGTGTCGCCGGTCGCCTCAAAGAGGTCGATCACATCCCACCAGTACGGATAGAAGCTGATGTTGTAGAAGGCGTTAAAATCAACCGGCTGCGTCTGGCGTCCGTAGACTGCCCGGGCCAGCCAGTCGTCGGCATCGGCCGTGACGGTGTCGCGGCGCATGAGGTCCGGCGCGAGACGGTGCGCGGCCAGCATCTCGGTCCAGGGGGCCGAGCTGTTGTAACTGCGCGCGTGGCGGAATGTCCCATCGGGCAGCGCGACCTCGCGAAGCCACGGATTCAGTCCGCCGGTGAGGCGCAGCGCACCTTCCCAGCAGGTGGTGCCGTAGAAAGAGCCGGGGACCGCGATCTGCTGTTTGACCGGCTGGCTGGTGCGGTTGGTTCCGCTCTGGATAATCTCCGACCCCTTGCGGCTCAGCAGGAACTCGAGCGTGGGCAACGCGCGCGCCTGCCAGAAGGCTTCGCTGCGCGACAGGAGTGCGGCCGACAGCAGCGCCAGAGGCGCGGCATGCTTGCCCATGGTGGCGCTCTCGATGTCGTAGAAGCCCCGGAGGTCGCTGTTCCAGCCGCCGAACTCATCATTCATCATCAGGTCGGTCATGTTGAGCACCGCCTCGGTGAGCGAGGCGCCGAGCGGTTCGCGGTAGTCGGTGACCTTCAGGATGTTCAGGCAGCAGGCTTCCAGCGTCTCTTTCCAGTCGGCGGGGCGGGTCATCACACGCCAGTTGACGAGACGCGTCTCGCCGGCGGCGAGGCGCGAACGGGGGCTGCCGAGCACGGGGCTGAAGAAGGTGGGCTGCACCTGCGCGCGGCTGTTGAGCAGCGAGAAGCCGCACACCGCGTTGGTGGCGTTCGGCCACTCGAACGGAAGGTCGGCCGGCTCGGCCGCGACCACGACCGAGAGCGGTGCGCCGTCCGCGAGCCATGGCACCTGCGCCAGCGCCAGCGGATGGGGCGTCAGGGTGTTGCACAGCAGGTCCGCCGTCTCCGGCAGCCGCTGGAATTGATAGAGCGGCGGAAGCTGCACAAACGCGACCTGCTCGCGCGCGGTCGGCGTGAAGGCGGAGAAGCCGAGCGCATATGAGCCGTCGGCCTTGGCGGTGAGACGCGCCTGGACGCGCAGCGAGCAGGGGTCGTCAGGATCGACGCTCCAGCGCACCGGTAACGCCTCGCCGTCCTCCGCTTCGTAGCGCAGCTCGACCGAAGCGACGTCGGCCGACAGCAGGGCGCGCGGCGCGAAGCGGCGCGCGGCCGCGGCCGCGTAAGGATCAGTGGTCTGACTGAAGGTTTCAGCCGTTACGCCGTTGAGCGATACGCGGACAGGGGTGCGCGATCCCTTCCAGACCGCGACGCGCCGCAGGTCGGCGCTCGCGTCGGCGGCATGCTGCACAAAGAGCGTCTCGTCGCCTGCCGCGTCCGGCAGGTCCACCCACGCGCCGTTTCTGAGTAGGCGGGTACGGCGCACGATCCAGGGCTTGCCCTGCGGACCGCGACCGGCTGCGAAGGTGACGCGCAGGGCGGGCGTCTCCAGACGCGCGAGTGTCGCGGCGTCCGTGCCGTCCACGGCCACTGGACGGAAGGCTTCTGGCTCGGCGACCAGCAGCACTTTCGGACGGGTGCGGAGGCGGTTCAGTTGGGTGCCGGAGAGGGTGCCGGGATCTTTGTCCGTGCGGGTGATAAAGAGCGCGTCGCAGCGGCCGTAGGCGCGCGCGGTGTCGTGCAGGGACAGCAGATGGTCGCCGGCGGCCAGCGTGCGCCGGCCGAGGAGCTGCCACGCGAAGCCTTCACGGCCGTGCGTGCCGGCCTCCTTTTCGAACGGAACGGCATCCACTTGAAGCGCGAAGCGCCGCATTTTCGGGCGGTCCTGCGCGAAATCGCGCGAGCGCACCCAGAAGGCGTAGTCGCCGTCGGCATCCAGGGTGACACGCGTGACGGCGTCGTAACGGCTGTCGCGTGCGTCGTGGGGCACGTGCAGATAGCAGCGGCCGGATGCGGCGGCGTCGCCGACTTTCATCCATGCGCCGTGAAATTGAAAGTCCTCCGCCTCGATCAGCATCGTGTCTGCGGCGCGCAACCCTTGGGCCGCCGTCATCGCCGCAGCCGCAAGCACGCCTCTCGTCAACGCGTTCATGTTTCGTTCTCCATGGATCAGCCTGTCCGTCTTCCAGTCCTCAGCACGGTCGTCATCATGCCAGAGGCCCGCGCGGGCGGCTAGGCAAACTTCAGGGGCCGGTCAGCGGTTGCGCGCGACGCGCCGATATTTCAGCGGCGTCAGGCCGAAGGCGCGCCGGAAGACGGCGGCGAGGTATTCGGGCGAACCGAAACCCGATTGT
>MWEJ01000138.1 GCA_002071025.1 Verrucomicrobia bacterium ADurb.Bin070
CCCGAGCGCGTATACGGCGAGATGGCGGGCCTCACGATCTCGATCTGGTACTTCAAGGACGAGATGTGCGAGCTGGAGCCGATCGGACCGCTCGAAAGGCTTGAGCCCGGCGCGGCGTTCAGCTTCGTCGAGGAGTGGTCGCTGCAGCGGTGGCGTTATCCCGCGCCGGGGGAGGACGTTGATCTGTCAGCGTTGACGGCGCGCGTCGGTCAATGAGCTTTATACGGGAAGGGGCACCGCGAGCGTCTGCTGAAGAAAGCGAACGAGGAGAAGAATGAGTTCGCATAATCTAGAAGCAAGTTCGCATTATCGAGGTTGCTGAAAAGATCTGTTTGCCCGTATAGTGGCACGGCCTTTTAAACACGGGTTCGTTTTTGAAAAAAGGGGGATGAGATGAAGGCTGTTTTCTCGGTATTGTTGGGGATCGCAGGCGTCGCCTGCGCACAGGTGATCGACAACACGGCGACACGGGTGCAAACCACGCTTGAGACGGGGATGAAGCGGCTGGGCACGCTCCAGCCCAAGGCCGTCCACGAAATCGGCACGTCACGCTGGACGTTGGGTTGCGAGACCATCGATCGCGAGTATTCCGATTACCACGCATTTAAAGAGTACCTGCCGGCTTTGGGAATCAAACGCATCCGGCTGCAAGGCGGCTGGGCGCGGACCGAGAAAGATCCGGGCATCTACGACTTCGCGTGGCTGGACTGCATCATTGACGACGCGCGCGCTCGCGGGCTGGAGATCTGGCTGGAGACCAGTTATGGCAATCCGGCTTATCCGGGCGGCGGGGGACGCACGTTGGCAGGCGGCATGCCGACATCCGATGAGGGACTCAAGGCCTGGGACCGCTGGGTCGAGCAGATGGCGCTGCGCTACAAGAACAAGGTGCGCGACTGGAGCATGTGGAACGAGCCGGAGCTGAAAGGGGCGAACGGCACCGAGACGATCACCGCGTTTAACATGCGGACGGCGGAGATCATCAAGCGCATCAATCCCGACGCCCGCATCGCCGCGCTGGTGCTGTGCAATCCGAAGCTTGAGATCATCGAGCCGTTTTTAAAAACGCTGAAGGAGCAGAACAAGCTGCACCTGTTCGACTGGATCGTCTATCACCACTACACGCACAATCCGGATCAAGGGTATGAGGGTGTCGTCAAGGCGCGCGAGCTGGTCCACAGCTACGCGCCGGCAATGAAGCTGTGGCAGGGCGAGTCCGGCACACAGTCCGAGTGGTGCCCGGCCGGTGCGCTGTGCAAGTATCCTTGGACAGAACTGCGTCAGGCGAAGTGGAATGCGCGGCGCATGTTGGGCGACATCGGGCACGGCTCGGATTCGCTGGTCTTCACCGCTGCGGATCTGGACTACCGCACGACCTCGTTCCATAACGGTCTGGGCCGCTACGGCCTGCTCAAAACCGCAGGGGCGGTCGAGAATTTCAAGGTGCTCAAGGTCAAGACGGCCTACTACGCCGTGCAGAACGTGGTGTCGGTCTTTAACGACGCGCTGGCGTGGGTGCCGGATTATCCGTGCGAAGTGACCTGCGCCAAGCCACTGGCGGTGTTCGGGCACAAGGACGTGAAGAACGGCCAGCAGGTGTGTGTCTTCTGGGACAAGAGCGGGGTGCCGTCGAACCACAACCACACGGTCAGCGCGACCCTGACGATCACGAACGGGACTTTTGAAGAGCCGGTCTGGGTGGACACGATCAGCGGCGGCGTGTATGCGATCCCGCAGGAGAAGGTGGCGCGCGGCGAGGGCAAGGTGACGTTCAAGGACGTGCCGGCGTATGATGCGCCGGCCTTTATCACCGACAGGAAACTGCTTTCGATCCAGCCGGTTCTGGGAGAATAAGGAGGGCGTGTCGTGAACCGTCACACGGGCAGGAAATCGGTTGGGCGCAGGCACGGCGTGGCCTGCGTGCTTGCGTGGGCCTTTGCATGGGCGGGTACGCTCTCCGCTGCTGAGGCGCCGCTGTTTTTCTCGTACCGGTCGTTTTGGCCGGAGTTCGGAGCGATGGCGCAGTTCCGCGACGCGGGTGTCGACACCGTCTGTATCTTCGCGGCGAACACGGATAACTCGCTGGGGCAGCCTTACTGCAAGTATCCGCCGGTCTGGCGCTGGTTCGGCAAGTACGATTTTGAGTCGCTGAACAAGCAGTATGACGACGTGCTGGCGGTCAACAGCAACGCGCAGTTCATCTGCATGGTCGATCTCAACACGCCAGTCTGGCTGCAGCGGCAGCTCTCGCTGCAGGGGCACAGCGCCGAGTGCGAGAGCTTCACCATGCTGAGCTGCGCCTGCGCGAATCCCGCGTGGCGCAAAGCGACGGCCGATTATCTGGAGGCGGTCATCAAGCACATGGAGGCACGCTACGGCGACCGTGTGAAGGCTTACCTGCTGGCGTGCGGACAGACCGACGAGTGGATGGACTACAGCCGCGGCACGGCCGGCCGAGCCAAGACACAGGCGTGGCAAGCGTGGCAGAAACGGCACGGTCAGACGGAGGTGCCCGTACCGGCGTATGACCGGCTGGACCGCGCCATGTTCGAGAACAACCTGCGTGACCCGGCCAGCGAGCGTGACGTGATTGACTACGCGCGGTTCACCGGAGACACGGTGGTGGACACGGTCCAAGACTTCGTAACGCGGACGCGTGCGCTGATTCCGCGTCACCGGCAGATCGGGATGTTTTTCGGCTACATTCTGGAATTGACGCACGCCCGGTTGGTTTGGGCGGGCCACTTGGAATATGAGCGCCTCTATGCGTCGCCGAACATCGATTTTTTCATCAGCCCCGGCACCTACGGGGACCGTCCGATGGGCGGAGGCAGCGGGTTTATGGTGCCGAACGGGACCCGTGTGTTGAACGGCAAGGGGTTCTTGCACGAGATTGACCATCGCACGCCGACTTACAATGTTGAGCTTGATCCGTACGTCTCGATCGGCTGGATGGTGCCTTGGAAGGATCAGGCGGAGGTGGATGCCGGACTCAAGCGCGAGTTCGCGCTGGCGATTGTCAACCACGCCTCGCTCTGGTGTTTCGACATGTGGGGCGGCGTTTTCAAGACACCCGAGACGATGCGGGTGGTGGCGCGCGCCAAGAAGGTGTGGGACGCCTACGCGGCCTTGCCGCTGAAGGGGAGGGCCGAGGTCGCGCTGGTGGTCGACCCGCAGAGCGCGCGACTGGTCAACGACCGTTCGCCGATCGTCGGCAAGATTTTTCAGGGCACGCGCAACACGCTGAACCGGCTGGGGGCGCCGTTCGAGGTGTACTCGTTCAACGACCTGCCGCGCGCGGACCTGTCCGCGGTCAAGATGCTGGTCTTTCCCGGAACGTTTGAGCTGACTGCGGAAAAGCGGACGGTGCTGGACCGGCATGTGCTGAAAGACGGCCGGTCAGCCGTATTCGTCTACGCGCCGGGCATCAGCGACGGGAAGACCCTCGACCCGGCCAGGATACAGGCATTGACCGGCACGCCGTTCAAGACGCCCGGCGTGTCAGAGGTCGTGCGCGAGGGGTGGACAGCCGTTTATGCCGATGCGTATGAGGCACTGACGCCGCAGGTGCTGCGCCGACTGGCGGTGCGCGCCGGCGTGACGATCTATTGCGACGATGCGGTGCCGGTGTATGCGAATGAGCGGCTGGTGGCGATCCACATGGCGAAGGGCGGCGAACGGACGATCACGCTGCCGAAATCCTGTCGCGAGGTGAAGGAACTCTACACGGGGCGCGTGATTCCGGTGGCCGACAAGAAATTCCGTTACACATTCGCGACGCCTGATACGGCGTTGTTCGAGATGATTCCCTAGCAGGAGCGGACGAGCAGACGCTCGTCCCTCCCATCCTGCGTCCGGACGTGCGAAGCGGGGAGGGGCGTGCGTCTGCACGCCCGGCTGCCATGTTGCGTGATCACCGCGTCGGATAGTTCGCAAAATCGAGGGTTGAGTTCGCATGATCGAGATTGCCCGTCGCGAAACGGGCGTTTATAGTTCGTCTCAACAAGCAAGGAGGATGCGGGATGAGAAATCTGATTAGACTGGCGGTGGCGCTCGGAGCGTTGATGGCGCATGCGGGGGATATTGTGCTGTTCGACGCGGCGAAGACGCCGCTGTCGGCGGTCACATCGCACTCGGGCGGAACGTTCGCGTTGAACGGGGACGTGCTCGCGATCGAGACCCGCGGCAACACCGGGTACCCCGGGGTGCGCATCGCCGGCAACTGGGATCTGTCGGGCTGTAATCGCATCACCTTCGAGCTGGAGCACCGCGACGGCAAAGGGGATTTGCCGCTGACGATCCGGTTGGACAATCCGGGCGCTGATGCCGGCAAGTCCATCGGTGTATTTGTGGACCGCATCAAGATGCCGCGCAAGGGTGTGCACGCCTGTACAGTTGCCTTGCCGCCGACGCTGCCTTCTGGGCGTGCGATCAGCAGCAAATTGACCGGCATGCGCGCAACGCCGTTTCAGACGGCCGGCGTGGTTGCGGATCTGGATGCCGCGCAGGTGGTCGGCGTGGCGGTCTACATGCGGCAGAACAAGCTGGATTGGAAGTGGGGCATCCGGCGCATCGTAGCGCATGAAGGCGATCCAGCGGATGTGCCCGCCTGGATGAAATTGACGGAGAAAGCGTTTTTTCCCTTCATTGATGTGTATGGACAGTTCAAGCACAAATCGTGGCCGGGTAAGATCCATTCCGACGAAGAGCTGAAGGCGGCGGCGCGTAGCGAAGAGGCGGACTTGGCGGCTCATCCGGGGCCGAAAGGCTGGAGTCGGTACGGCGGGTGGGCCGGCGGGCCGCGGCGCGAGGCAACCGGCCATTTCCGCGTGGAGAAGATTGACGGCGTGTGGTGGATGGTGGATCCCGAAGGGTATCTGTACTGGTCGCACGGGCCGGTGCGCGTGACGCCCTCCACGGCGATCACGCCGCTCGACAACCGCGAGTTTTATTTTGCGGATCTGCCTGCCTCCGATTCGCCCTTTGCGAAGTTTTACACCACGCGCGACGAGCTGCTCTATCCGTATTACGTCAAGCGCAACATTCAGCGGACGTACGATTTCTCGTCGGCGAACTGTTACCGCAAATACGGGACGGGCTATTACGAGACCTTTGCCGATCTGGCGCACCGCCGGCTGCGGAGCTGGGGCATGAACACCATTGCCAACAGCTCGGATAAAAAAATCTGTCTGATGGACCGCACGCCCTACACCGACCGTTTCGAGCTGAAGTCGAAGCCGATCGCCGGCAGCCATGACGGCTGGTGGCCCTTCCGCGATCCGTTCGATCCTTCGTTCCGCGCTGACGTGCGGCGGCTGATGAACGAACACAAGGCCGAGATGGAAGATCCGTGGTGTTTCGGCTTCTTTGTGGATAACGAGTTGAGCTGGGGCGGCGAGACGGACCTGGCGGCGTGGACGCTGGAGTCGCCGGCGGATCAGGCGGCCAAGCGCGTCTTCCGCGAGCGCATGCAAAAGGCGTACGGCACCGTCGAAAAACTCAATGCGGTGTGGGGCACAACGTATGCGGACTGGGAGGCGTTTCTCACCGTCTGCCAACGGCCGGGAGCAGGGGCAACAGCCGATCTCAAGGCTTTTACGCTGGAGATCGCCGACGCCTACTTCAAGAACGTTCGCGAGGAGTTTAAGGCTGCGGCACCCAACAAGCTCTACATGGGCTGCCGGTTTGCCGGGCGCGGACCGGAGTTTGCGGTGCGCGTGGCGTCCCGGCACTGCGACTTGGTCAGCTACAACATTTACGCGCGGCATCTCGATGATTTCAAATTGCCGGAGGGCGTCGACAAGCCGGTGATCATCGGCGAGTTTCATTTCGGGGCGCTGGACCGCGGCCTCTTTCATCCCGGTCTCATTAAGCTGGAGAATCAAGAGGAGCGCGGCCGGGTCTACGTGCAGTATGTCACGTCGGCGCTGAAGCATGCGAACGTGGTGGGCGTGCACTGGCATCAATTCGGCGACCAAGCCACGACCGGTCGGTTTGACGGTGAGAATTTCCAGGTCGGGTTTGTGGACTGCTGTAACACGCCTTATCCGGAAACGATCAAGGGCATCCGCGAGGTCGGCTACAGTATGTACGAGATCCGCAGCGGGAAATGAGCCGAGAGGCGACTTGGAGCGGCCGGCTTCGACCCGGGCTGTTTCGAGCCGAAACGGGGCGGAACGGGTCGGGGAGAATGACCATGCGTTTTAAAGATAAAGTTGTGCTGGTGACCGGAACGAGCCGGAATACCGGCGTCGGCATCGCCGCGTTGTTTATCCGCGAGGGCGCCCACGTCTGCGTGTGCAGTTCCACGCCGGAGAGCACGGCCAAAGGCGCGGCCGAACTGCGTGCCATGGGGCTGGCCGCGTTCACCGAAACGCCGGCTGACATTTCGGACACTGAGCAGGTCCGCGCCATGTTCCGTGTGATCCGGGAGAAGTTCGGCCGGATTGACATCGTGGTGAACAACGCCTGCAACCAAGGCATCGGGCCGGCCTTTGAAGAGATGGATCCCGCTTATTTTCTGTCGGTCATCAAGACCAATCTGATGGGCACCTTCCAGGTGTCGCAGGAGGCGGTCAAGATGATGCTGCGTCAGGAGAGCCGCGGCGTGATCGTCAACCTTGGGTCGAACGTGTCGACGCGCGCGATCCGCAACCGCACCGCCTACGTGGCCAGCAAGGGCGGACTGGATGCGTTGACGCGCGCGATGGCCGTGGATCTGGGGCCCAAAGGCATCCGCGTGAACATGGTGGCGCCGGGTTACATCTTCACCGACCGCTGGGAGAAACTGGCGGACGACAAGGTCAAGCGCCGCCGGCTGAACTGCCCGATCGGCCTCGAGGCGACCGCCGACGACATTGCGCAGGCGGTGGCCTTTATGGCGTCTGACGCGTCACGCAACATCTGCGGTGAGCGCCTGGTGGTGGATGCCGGCTGCAGCGCGCAGCACATGCCGGTGGATGTGGATGTGTGAGGCTTTTTTAGAGAGTGTCAGACGTGTCAGACGTGCCGGACGGTTCTGACAGGTCTGACTGTTCTGCCAAGTCTGACAACACAATCATGAAAACACCGAAAACCTACAAGTGGGAGCTGCTGCTGTGGCTTTCACTCGCTTTTTTCACGCACCAGGCCGGCCGCGCGGTGCTGGGCATCGTGGTGCCGGACGTGCAGCGCGACCTGGGGCTCTCGGATGAGCTGATGGGCTGGGTGCCGGCCTGCCTGTCGATCGTGCTGGGCATCATGATCCCGATCTCAGGGATTCTGGGTGACCGCTACAGCCGCAAGTGGATCATCACCTGGACGCTGATCATCGGCAGCGCGGCGACCGCGCTGGCCGGTGCCTCCGTGGGGTTTTTCACGCTCGTGCTCTTCTACAGCGTGACCTCCGCCACGTGTGAGGCGATGTATGCGCCCTCGGGGTACTCGCTGCTCGCCTCGTTCCACAAAGAGACGCGCGCGGTGGCGATGTCGGTCCACCAGTCGGCGCTCTACATCGGTGTGATGACGTGCGGGGTGCTGGCGGCGCTGATCGCCGATCATTGGGGGTGGCGCTGGTCGTTTGCCGCGTTCGGGCTCTTCGGTGTGCTGCTCGGCTTTGTCGCGATCTTCCGCTTGAAGGACGCGCCGCACGACGAGGCGGAGGCGTCGGGTGCGAGTGACAAGCCGGGGGTTCTGGAATCCGTGCGCGCGCTGGTGCGGATACCCAGTGCGCTGTTGTTGACGGTCGCGTTCACGGCGATTGTTTTCGTCAACAACATCTACTGGTTCTGGGTGCCGAAATATTTGCAGGACCCCGAGGGCCTGTTCCGCATGAGCAAGACCCAGTCCAGCGGGGCGTTCACGTATCATGTGGTCGCGGCCATGATCACCATCCTGTGCGGCGGTTTCATCACGGACCGCTTTGTGACGCGCGACCCGAAATTCCGGCTGCGCCTGCAGGCAGCGGCGATGCTGCTGGGCGCCCCGGCGCTGTACATGGTGGGGACTTCAACGGCGGTCGTTATGGTCTGGGTCTTCTGCGCACTCTACGGTGTGTTCCGCGGGCTTTTCGAGATCAACACGCACACCTCGCTTTTCGATGTGGTCCCGGCGCGGTATCGGGCGACGGCGGTCGGGCTGCTGACCATGACCGGCTTTCTTGTGGGGGGTACGGTGGGGCCGTGGCTGGTCGGGTTCCACATGAAGCGCATCGGCACGGAAGC